>JBHLNR010000180.1:0-3763 GCA_048941385.1 Promethearchaeota archaeon | reverse complement strand
TTCAACCAACCCTTGGGCAGCTGGAATGTCTCGAGAGTCACTGATATGAGTTACATGTTCTATGGAGTTGCATTATCAACATCTAATTACGACGATCTCTTATTAGGTTGGTCCCAATTAACCTTGAAATCTGGTGTGACTTTTGATGCAGGGTATTCCAAATATAGCAAAGCCGCTGCGGATGCTCGACAATTTATTATTTCTAGCTTTGCGTGGATAATCACAGATGGAGGATTAGCAACAGAATCGCCGAGTGTTCCTGGTTATAAACTGGTGGTAGCTATTGCTATCTTAGGGATTGTTATCATCCTCGTGGAAAAGCGAAAAAAACTAGTTAAAACAAAAAAATCATCTTAGATGTTACTCTTTTTCTTTAAAAAGTTGATCTTTAAATATTCATATAAAATAAAAGATTTCAAAATTTCTATCGTAAGAAAGATAATCATAAGTTAAAACATTTCCAAGATTCTAGAGCTCTACTAGCAGAAGGTTATATCCTTCATATTTCTCTATTAAAAGTAGTACACGATGATCCAGAGTCTGGAATAGGGCCTAAAATTGATTATTATATACAATTAGCGTATAATTACTCAGAGATTCATTATTTAACTCTAACCATTACACTTTTTAAAAAGAAGTAGAAGTGATTGGTTTTGATCCTAGTAAAAAATAACTTTTTATGGCCTATCCCTTTACAGTTAGTTTATTAATCCAAAAAGTAATTTTTTCCTTTAAATTTTCTTTTAATTCATTTGGGAGGAATTCCAGACCATTTAATTTATTATTAAATTGGCCTATTTCATAGAGAATTCTATGTCCTCCTGTAAAAACGAAGATCTCTTCCTTTATATGCTCTAGAACATTTATAACCGTTTGTGGATCACCATTTCCATCCAAATAATTTGCTAAGCTGTTAAAATCATTCACTATCGACTGTTTTCTGTCAGTAGCAGATGTGTCACGCTCAACAGCTTCAGCTTCTACCTCCCTTGATTGAAATGAAATATCAGATCTTTGAATAAGAGTTCTAATTAGATCGAGTTCAGCTTCCAGAATTTTTTGATTTTCAATAACATTTGTTAGTTGCGGTAATAAAGCTTTGACATCGATTGTTGCTTTACTCAACTCATTAACTTTATCAGTTAACGTATTTATTTTTAGATTTGTTTGTCCCATCTTGGTGATGATATCAAGACCAAATTTTTCGAGTATAGAAGCAAATGTATTAAGCCTTTCATTAATGTTTTTGAGAAAAGTGTTGATTTCATTGTTGCTTGATTTATTTGAATTTTCCATTAACATTTCCCGTTTAGTTTTCAATCAATTTAGTTAAAAAGTATAATTATTACAAAATTTTATTGAAATTTATTATTTAATTAATATAACACTTATATAAAAAACTTGATTGACTAGATTCTCTATTTAATAACTAATTTTAATTAATTGGCTATAAAATAAGTTTATTATAACTATAGCGTAGAATATGCAAAAAATTTTAACTCTTCCTAAACTTTAAAATAAACATCAAAAAACCCTAATAACTCCTAAAATTTTTCAACACTTCTTAGTCATCACATTCTTCAAAAAGATATAGGGAAAGCTTTAATTCAGCTTCTTCTTTAAGCTGATTAACATTTTTTAGAATTTGAATTAACTTACTGCTAAAAACATTTGAATTGAATTCATTTTGACAGAGCTTCCTTATTTTATGGCAATAATCTATAAAATCACCTCTTTCTTGGTGCACTGCCATTTTTTATTAATACACTCCAAATTTTTATAAAAATAATTATTTCTGGTTAAATTTCCCATAGAATTTCCTCGACACTAATATAACAATATTCAAATATTTTTAGTAAAATATTTGCAATCTCTTCTGAAACCTTATTATTACTCAATAAATTATTTACTTCTTCCTTAGCGCGATTAATAATATTTGCAGCTAATGTTAAAGTTGAATCGGGAACGATATCAAAAGATAGCTCAATAATAGCAAGCTCGAGCTGAAGAGCAGCTAAAGTTGTCAACCTTTCCAAAAATCTTGTACTTCTATCATCCAGTTCTTCAATCAAATCCTTAAGATTCAAGAGTTCGACTTCAATGGTCGCAATGTCATACCCATAATTGATTCCCTTAACATAATCAACAGATTTTCCTATTAATAGTACCATATAGTTTCTTATTTCATGTAAAGACGTTATAATCACATTTTTAATATCTTCAGCCATTAGGTTTATTTTATTATAAAATTCTGTTTCAAATTCAACAAATTCTATTATTGCTTGTATAATGATTTCATTAAACAAACCACAATTAATATCTCCTGCTAAGACCAATACATAAGCGTCATACAAATTTTCTCGGGCTAGTAGTAATTTATATATTATATTATCACCTAATATAAAAGCAGAATTCTCAACATAGTTTATTAAATCTTCAAGTAATTTATCTACATATTGAAAATAAAATTCGATGTCGAGATTAATGCTAAATACTTCTTTATTAATTTCCTCATCCCCAAACCATTCTTTATCATTATTCGTTACATATATTTCTAAAGTATAATTTCCAGGTTCTAATGGGATTATGATATTATAGCTAAAATTTTCCAGAAGTATAAGTCCGGAATCTAATATAAGACCCTCCTCATTAATCAAGAAATATTCTCCTGTAGCATTACTATCAAATATGCCATCACTATCAAGAATAATTATTTGATAGTTAAATTGATCGTAATATAGATGTATTAAAGGTGGTGTAGTATCATCATCTAATACTTCAAATGATGAAATAAATAAAGAACTCGTCTGATCTTGATCTCTATCGTTATCACCATCTATAATAATAATAGTAAAATTATAAATCCCTGGAATCCTTGGATTTTCAATTAAGATCCGATAATCACCATCAGTATCGTAAAATATACTTCCGTTAAACAAGATATATAATTCAGAGATTCCAGATTCATCCTCCGCTAAAATATCAATAATTATAGCCTCATAATAATCATATACATCATTATTGATAATTGTAACAGAGTGAAGTATAGGACCATCCTCATCATCGTCTGTAATGTTGATCCATACAATAATAGTTGTATTTAACATGTCATCAAGCCTATCATTATCAGCATCATAGGCGGTGAATACGAATTTATAACATCCTAGAACATTGGGAACTTGGTATATTCCACTAGGATCGACAGATAAACCAGAAAAATCGGAGGCATTAACAATAAGCTCACCAGGATTTCCATCAGTATAATTACCAGTATATGTATAAGTTATCTCAGGTGGGGTTATATCATCGTCTGTAATGTTGATCCATACAATAATAGTTGTATTTAACATGTCATCAAGCCTATCATTATCAGCATCATAGGCGGTGAATACGAATTTATAACATCCTAGAACATTGGGAACTTGGTATATTCCACTAGGATCGACAGATAAACCAGAAAAATCGGAGGCATTAACAATAAGCTCACCAGGATTTCCATCAGTATAATTACCAGTATATGTATAAGTTATCTCAGGTGGGGTTATATCATCATCTGTGACATTGATCCATACAATAATGGTTGTATTTAACATGTCATCAGTTCTGTCATTATCTGCATCACATGCTGTAAAGGTGAATTTATGATTACCCGTAGTGTTAGGTACTTGATAAGTTCCACTGGGATCGAGAGATAGTCCAGAAAAATCAAAGGCATTAATAATAAGTTCTCCCGGATTTCCATCAGTGTAATCACCTGTATATG
>JBHLNR010000179.1:0-7181 GCA_048941385.1 Promethearchaeota archaeon | reverse complement strand
ATCGTAGATACTGATTGGAGAAAAAGATATGAAGGACGAACGAAACATCCTACAGATGAAGCTGAGTTAGCAATTGTTGAAGATGGTAAGATCATTCATCTATCAAAGTTTTTTAATCCTGATGCTGCTCACGGAGAATTCATTGGTCTCGGGAAATTCTCAAAAAAAGGAGCAGAGATTTTGATGCGTAATTATAATCGTGCAAAATATAATAAGACATGTAAGTTTGAGGGACGATTTCATGATGCTACCACAATACAAAAGGCATATTTAACAGATATGCTTGAGGAACTTATTTTCAGAGGTTATTCTATGTATTCAGTAGATATAAAAGGAGAGTGGGTGGAAATGGATACTGATGAAGATTATGAATATGCTCAACAATTAATAAAAGATGGAAAAATATAGATAAAAAATAATAATATGAGTAAAGAAAATGAATGAAAATTTAAGTGTTAAAAGTGAAGCTGAGGTAAAATCTCAATTTAAATCGTGGAGAATACGGATATTCTTTACAGTCTGGATAACCTATATGATATATTATATTGGACGGACTAATTTATCAATAGCGACACCGGGTATAATAGATGAGTATTCCGCGATTACTGAACCTATATTAGGCTTAGTCGGCTCGACTTTTTTTCTTGCTTATGCTTTTGGACAATTTTTTAATGGCTTTCTTGGCGATAAAGTAGGACCTAGACGTTTTATAACTTTAGGGTTGATTATATCTTCCATAATTAATTTATTTCTAAGTGTTGCTTTTGAATTCATTTGGTTGGCATTTTTACTATGGGGTTTAAATGGTTATTTTCAATCAATGGGATGGGCACCTTCCGTAAAAACAGTTGCTAATTGGTATCCCCCAGAAGAACGAGGGAAATGGTCAAGTAGACTTGCTACATCATATCTCCTAGGAGGTCTTTTATCATGGGTAATAGCTATTTTTATTACATCTACATTAGGTTTAAACTGGCGCTTTGCATTTATAGCTCCGGGGATTATAATGTTTGTAGTGTCAATTCACTTTTATCTCCGTTGTAGAAACGCTCCTGAAGAATGCGGATTGCCCACACTAGAAGAAGAATATGATGGAAAAATTCTTTTAGGAGAATGTCGTGATGATGAATTTCTAGGATTTAAGTATACAATAAATACAATTATCAAAACTAAAACCGTTATTTTTGCTTCTTTTGGTTTGTTTTGCTTAAATATGGTAAGATATGGATTAACAACTTGGCTTCCGTTAATAATTGTAACCCAAGGTAAGTATTTTGCTATCTGGAAAACTATTTTTTACCCCATTGGTGGTACAATCGGAGTACTCGTAGGAGCTTGGGTTTCTGATAAATTTATGGGAAAGAGAAGGATGCCTGTAATTTGTGCACTTTTTATACTGCTAGGGATGACGTTATTTGTATATACATTATTACCCCCGCTTGATGTCGTTTTTGGTATTCCCGTACTGCTATTAATAGGATTTCTAAACTTTGGACCTCACGCGCTCCTCGTTTCGACAATACCTATGGAATTTGGTACAAGAAAAGCCGCCTCAGCAGCTACAGGATTCATTGATGGATGGGGTTATATTGGAGCAGCAATTACTTCATTTACATCTGGAGCTCTTATTGCTACAGCGGGATCTGGTGCTGCATTTATGCTCTGGATCATCGTAGCATTAGTAGGTGGTTTAGTACTCCTATTTGATTGGAAGAGTATCCCCGAAAAACGAGATTATCTTTAGAAATCAACTGTTTATATATTATTTTTTCTTTTACCTTTTATTTAATATTACAAAAGAAAAACCTAATTAATTATAGTTCATTTATAAATTTACATCATAAATTACTTTTAATCCTGATAATCAACTATTTCTATAAGATGAGTTTGTAGAAAGGGAAAAGAAAATTAAAAAGAAAGTGTTTATCATGGAATTGAAATTAAAAAACCGAATCTTACCTGACAATAGAAGAAAAATACTTAAAAGACTGCTTAATGAAAAAAAAATTATAAGAATATTAGAAACTCATAATGGCCTAAGTGCAATTATTGCAAATAATGTAAAAGAAATAATAGAAAATGAAATGCGTGAATTTGATGGATTTTGGGTCAGTAGCTTCACAGATAGTGCAGCAAAAGGATATCCTGATATAGAAATTATAGGTGTAGAATCAAGATATGAGACATTAAGACAAATCTTAAATGGATCGAACAAACCTATTATAATTGATGGTGATACTGGAGGTGAAGCCGCAAATTTCGAATATTTTATTCGCACTCTAGAAGATATGGGAATCTCAATGGTCATAATTGAGGATAAAAAATTTCCTAAAAGAAATAGCCTAGAAGGTGGAACAATTCAAGATCAAGAAAATCCAGATGTTTTTGCCACTAAAATTAGAAGAGGTAAATTAGTTCAAATTTCTGACGATTTTATGATTGTGGCTCGAATTGAGAGTCTAATCTCCGGCGCAGGTTTAAAAGATGCAATTCATAGAGCAAAAAAATATTTATTAGCTGGTGCAGATGGAATAATGATCCATTCTAAGGAAAAAGATCCGAAAGAAATTTTAGAATTTGCTGAAGAATATCAGAGATTATCTGAAGAATTAGGGCTCTGGAAACCACTAGTCTGTATTCCTACAACCTATAATACAATCACAGAAGATGAATTAAAAAATCATGGATTTAACATTGTTATATATGCGAATCATATGTTGCGAGCAGCTCATAAAGCAATGAAGGAGACTGCTTCAATTATTCTAAGAAATCAGAGAGCATTTGAAGCAGAATCGATGTGTAGTCCAATCAAAACAATTTTTAAAGATGTAGGCTTTTTAGATGTTAAAGAAAAAGATTTAAAATATATTAAAGGTCCTAGAAAGGTTATCATTCCTGCTGCGGGTAGTCATCCTGATTTTAATATACCAAAAGCAATGATTTCTTTAAAAGGTAAACCAATTCTTCAAAGACAAAGAGAAACATTAAATAATTGTGGTATTAAAGATATAACTGTAATTAGGGGTTATAAAAGTAAAGATATCATTGTTGATGGTGTAAAATACGTCGAGAATATTGAGTATGATAAATTCCACATTTTACATTCATTGTTTAAAGCAGAAGAAGAAATGAATGGTGGTTTCATCTTTATTTATTCTGATATATTATTTAATGAACAAATAATACAAAATCTCCTGAATTCAAAGGGAGATATTATTTTAGTATTAGATAATTCTTATACTTATCATAAGCATAAAATCGATAAAATTCTTGATCTTGTTTTAACAAAAAACAAACCAGGTGAACAAACTAGAGATCTTTATCAAACTAAAAACGAAATAATAAGAATAGGAAGAAGCATTAACATGGATATGGCTGATTATGAGTTTACTGGAATTGCATACTTCTCAGAATATGGTGTAGATGTCATTAAACAGATTTATTATGATTGCAAACTAAATCATGAAGGTACGTTCCATGAGGCGCCTTCATTTGAGAATGCATCATTTATAGATCTCATACAAGAAGTAATAGATAGAGGATTTAGAGTAGATATTTTGGAAGTTCATAAAGGATGGTTTGAAGTTCATAATAAGAAAGATGTTGAAATTGCTGAGAGTTTAATTTGATTTTTTGACTATAAAATGAGTTTTGAAAATGAATGAGTTTATAGGGACTGGTTCTATAAAAAATCTTTATAAAATTCTAAATAAAGATAAGTATTCAAATGTATTTTGTATTACAGGTAATTCTCCCTTAGAACAGAATAATATTGACAAAATTCTACAAATAATAAAGAAAAAATGTAGTATTTTTCACTACAATGATATAAAACCTACACCTACAATTGAAGGTGTGAATCAAGCTTTAGATTTATTCAAGAAAGGAAATTATGATTTGATTATTGCCATGGGCGGAGGTTCTGTTTTAGATATTGGAAAAGCTGTATCAGTTTTCTCTACAAACAAAGGTAAAATTGAAGACTTTCTTTTAAAGAAGTTAAGTTTAAGAAGAGAAGGCACACCATTAATATTAGTCCCAACCACAGCAGGAACAGGTAGTGAAGCAACCCATTTTGCTGTAATATTCATTAATAATATAAAATATTCATTAGCAGATGAGAAATTAATTTATGCAAAATATGTCATTGTAGATCCAGAATTAACATATAGTCTTCCAAAAAAAGTAACTGCTTATACAGGTATGGATGCATTAAGTCAAGCGATTGAATCATATTGGAATATTAATTCCACAGATGAGTCAAAAAGGTATGCAAAAAGAGCAATTAAGCTTATAATGAATAATTTGGTTAAAGCTGTTCATAATCCTGATAAAAAGTCCAGATCCAAAATGGCCTTAGCTGCTAATAATGCAGGTAAAGCGATAAACTTAACAAAAACTACTGCATGTCACGCTATTTCATACCCTATTACATATTATTTTAAAGTTCCTCATGGTCATGCTGTTGCTTTAACTTTACCTTCTATGTTTCTATTCAATTCAGAAGTTCATGAAGATGATGTATTGGATTCACGGGGACTTTATTATGTAAAAGGAATTATGAAAGAATTAATCTCTTTATTAGGAGTCTCTTCCTTTAATGAAGCAAAAGTAAAAATCAATGATTTGGTAAAAGTTATTGGATTAGAAACAAGATTATCAGATTTAGGAATAAAAACTAAGGAGGAAATTGAGATTATTATAAAAAATGGATTTAATCCTGAGAGAGTTAAAAATAATCCACGATTACTAACAGAATCCCAATTAAGACATATTTTACAGGAGATTAGATGAAAGTTATAATATTAAACGCGGGAATAGGCAAAAGATTGGCACCATTAACTAATACAGTACCAAAATGTCTTGTTAAAATAGACGATAACAATACAATTTTAGATTATCAAATAAAGATTATTATTAAATTTGGTTTTAAAGATTTTATTATACCTACTGGTCCTTTCGCAGTGAAAATAATGGACCATATTGAAGAAAATTATCCTTCTTTAAACATACAATATGTTAATAATCCACTCTATGATAAAACAAACTATATATATTCATTATATTTAGCTAAAGATATTGTTGATGATGACGTTTTATTCTCTCATGGAGACTTAATATTCTCTGAAAATTTAGTAAAGCTTCTACTTGATTCCAAATATGTTGATTGCGTTCTGGTTAATAAAGATATTCCTCCTCCAGTAAAAGATTTCAAAGCAGACATAATTAATGGTAGAATAACCAAAATAGGAGTAAACCTTACAGGAGAAAACGCAGCTTTTTTAGCCCCATTATACAAATTGTCTAAGGAATTTATGTCACAATGGTTAGCTCAAATTGAAAATTTTGTAGCAAAGAATATACTAAATTGTTATGCTGAAGATGCTTTAAATGAAATTTTGGATATACTTATTCTAAAACCATGTTATTATAATGAGTTTTGTGTTGAAATTGATGATCATGAAGATTTAGAAGTAGTCAAGAATTATCTATCTAAAAGTAAATAGATCATTAATTGATATAGATTAAAATGATATCTTGTAGAGATTTTATTAATGTTTTGGTTAAGCATGATTTTACTTTCTTTACTGGAATCCCAGACTCAACTTTTAAAGATTTGATGAAATTTTTATCAGATAATAAGGAGAAAAGTCTTAAAAATATTGTAGCATGTAATGAATGTGAAGCAATTGCATTAGCTTCAGGATATCATCTAGCTACAAATAGAATAGGGATTGTCTATATGCAAAATTCCGGACTCGGAAAAGCGGTTAATCCCCTTACATCTTTATGTGATCCTGCTATTTATTCAATTCCGATCCTTTTGCTAATTGGATGGCGTGGAGAATCGGGAAAAAAAGATGCACCTCAACACAAAAAAATGGGGGAAATTACACTTCAATTACTAGACACACTTCAGATACCTTATTCTATTTTGGATACTGATATGGATTATGTTGATAAAGAACTGAAAAAAGCAATAAGTTATTTCAATAGGCAAAGTGGACCATATGCTTTTATTTTTCGTCGCAATTTCTTTGAAGAGTATGAAATTAAGGAAATACTAAAAAAGGGTTACACACTAAATACCAAAGATGTAATTCATTTGATTATGGATAACCTGGATAACACAGAGGTAATAGTTTCAACAACAGGCTACATTTCAAGAGAATTATTTGAATATAGGGAATCAAAAAGAAAAGATCATAATAATAGTTTTTATAATATTGGATCTATGGGATGTGCTAGCTCTATTGGATTAAGTATAGCCCTTCAAAAACCAAACAGAAGGATAATAATATTTGATGGAGATGGTGCTGCAATCATGCAAATGGGTGCTTTGACTACAATAGGGAAGAATTCGCCCTCTAATTTTGTTCATATTGTTCTTGATAATGAAGCTCATGAATCAACTGGTGGTCAACCTACAAATTCTTCTGTAGTTAATTTTTCAAAAATTGCTAATGCATGCAATTATAAAATGACATCTTTGATCCAATCGAAAGAAGAATTATTGAACTGCATGGAACATATTAAAAATGGAACCGGTCCAATTTTAATTCATATAAAAGTTAGTCTCTCTCAAAATAGAGACCTTAGACGACCAGATAGACCTCCAAAAGAATATAAAGAAGATCTCATGAAGAATTTAATAGATTAAAATGAGGTACTGAAAAAATTTTTCAAAATTTCATATATATGAATATTTTTATAGGATATGAGATTTTTTATGATAATTTGTAAAATAGCTATAAAATCAATTTAGAAATTGAAACAAATGAGATTAAGATTCAATAGGATTTTTTTCTTCATCTACTATAGAAGAAACCTCATCATCTTCTTAGTTTCTATAATATCTATGATGTTTATTTTCTTAAAGTTAACAATTTTTAATGTAACAATAGGAATATCAAATTTAATTATCCTTGAATTCTTTTTTCAGGTTGCTGTTATTTTTAGTTCTATTTTTGTATTATTATTGATACCTTCTTACCCCTTGTTTTTTATTCTACTAAAGAAAGGAGATTTTACCACATTGGAAAAATTAGGTTTAACTATTGTTTTCAATTCAGCTTTCTATATTTTTTTAGGATATATCGGATATTGGATTGGAATTGCTATAACAGGTTATTTTTTCTTCCTATGTGGTTTAATTTTTTATTTGATTATTATTGGTTATA
>JBHLNR010000178.1:0-7205 GCA_048941385.1 Promethearchaeota archaeon | reverse complement strand
AATCAAGATGAGGATACTGAGATTATTGGAGTATATTTTGAGGGTTTCTCTAAACTTCATCCTCATGAAGGAAGAAAGTTCTTTAAGACTTTAAAACATATGAATAAACCTGTATTGTTTATGAATGGTGGAAAAACTGAAAGAGCCCAAATTGCCGTATTAACTCATACAGGGTCTTTAGGTTCTAATAAAAAAATTTGGAATGCCATTGTTAAACAAACTCCCATTATCGAAGTTCCAACTTCTATGGATGATATGATCGATTACCTCTATTTATTTAGTAACTATATTAATAGATTTAAAAAATTAGGAAAAGATTTCACAGAAATCGAGTATCCAAAAGGGAAAAACGTACTATTAACATTATGGTCAGGAGGGTTTGGTATTATTGATACAAATATAATTACTGAGTTGGGATTGAATGTTCCCTATTTCGAAGGTGAGAGCTTACAAAGATTAAGAAAAATCTATCCAATCAAAATAGGGAGTCTGAATAACCCACTAGATATGCCGTGGATTTCAAGATCTCAAATATATCTTGAAGTAGTAACAACAGCAATTTCAGAAGATATTGATTTAGTAATTATTGAGACTGATGTATGGGAGGACGAATTTGAGTCTGACCATTTTAATAGATATTACAATAACATCTTAAAAATAAAAGAGTATGCCGAATCTCTAAATAAAATCCTTATACTGGTTCTGCCTCAATATCACAGTAGGTACAGGAAAAAATATTTGGATAAGCTTTTAAAAGATAATTTTATTGTTTATCCCTCAGTTCGAAGAGCAGCAAAATCCTTTTTAGCTCTTTATGAATATGGAAGAAAGATTAAAAAAATAAAAAATAATTAATTCTCTACTCCTTGAAATTTTTAATTTAGATTTTTCATTATAGTTATTGAAGCAATTTATGGTTGATTTCGAAGAGTTTTTACATTTTCTCAAGGCTCAAAATTATTATCAAGATCAAATTCATCATATTGAACACATCCCGGAACGTGAAGCTAAATTTGGGGATTTAGAAAAGCCAGTACAAAAACGACTTCAACGATGGTTGGAAAACAATAATATCAAACTATGGCAACATCAAGCAGATGCAATAAATTTAATCCGTAATAATAAAAATACTGTTATTGTAACTTCTACTGCGTCTGGAAAATCTCTTTGTTATAATATTCCAATATTGCAATCCATCTTAGAAGAGCCTAAAACGACAGCACTTTATGTTTTTCCAACCAAAGCTCTTGCAAGAGATCAATTTAATGTGTTATCGCACCTTTTATCGGAGACTAATATAAAACAAAACCGAATTGGTGTGTATGATGGAGACGTGGAGCCTAATGAAAAAAGAATCATATTAAATAATGCTAACATAATAATAACAAATCCCTATGGTCTTCATTTTTATTTACCTTGGTTCAAACAAAAATGGAGGAGAATTTGTCAAAATCTTAAATTTATCGTCTTAGACGAGATTCATACTTATAGAGGTATTTTTGGTTCAAATTTTGCTTTATTACTAAGACGATTACAAAGGATACTGGAATCCTATAATATAAGACCCCAATGGATTTTATCTAGTGCTACAATCTTTAATCCCAAAAAATTTTCTGAAAATTTAGTAGGAGAACAATTTGAAGTTGTGGAGAGAGATGATTCTCCATCAGGAGCGAAAAAAGTCATCCTATGGGATTTACCATTCGACAACAATTCTAAAAAATATCGTTCTCCACATCAAGAAACTAAAAATCTATTTACTACTCATCTAAAATTTAAGCAAGGTATACAAACCTTAACATTTACATTATCTAGAAAAATGGCTGAATTACAAGCAATATGGGCAAGAGAAGAGATCCCACTATTAAAAGATAAAATATTCAGTTATCGAGCAGGAATCAGTAAATCTAAAAGAAGGGAAATTGAACAAAATTTTAAGAATAAAAATATTCTGGGAATAAGCTCCACTAATGCCCTCGAATTAGGAATTGATATTGGGACATTAGATGCAACAATTAGTTCTGGATTTCCTGGAACGATCTCAAGTTTCAAACAGCAAATTGGGCGGTCTGGGCGAGGAACTGCTCTCTCTATATCAACTCTGATTCCAATGCCGGATCCCTTAGATTTATTCTATATCCATAACCCGAATCAACTATTTGGTCCCATTCAAGAAGAAATTCTTATTACTTTGAAAAATAAGTATATTATAAAAAACCATCTATGCTGCGGGGCTAAAGAAATACCACTTAAAATCGATGATTCCGAGAAATTTGGAGTTCAAGATAAAGAATTATTTGTAGAGTGTTTAGAAGAATTAGTTTCAGAGAAATTGCTTATGAAACGAGGAGAACGGTATTTTTGGAATAGTGATTTCTTCCCAAACGAAAAATATGGCTTAAACGATCTTTCAACCAGAAATTATATGGTGATATTACGATCTGGAATGAATGAGGAACTTTTAACAGTAGAGGATGAAAGCTTTGTATTTAGAGATTTACATCCCGGTGCGGTATATCTTTACGAAGCTGAAACTTATATTGTTGAAGAGCTCGATCTAGAAGAAAAAATGGTATTCCTTACCAAATCAAATGTAGATTTCTATACTCAATCTTTAAAACATACAGATATTACTCCTCTTAATGTAGTCTACCTAGATAAAGGTGGATTAAATAAATCAATAGATATTTATTATGGAAACGTAAAAGTCGAGCATGAATACTATTCGTATAAAGTTATTGATACACTTACCCAAGAAATACGTTCGAGACATCCATTAGAGGATATCCCAATTATTTCATTTGAGTCAATGGCATTATGGTTTACCATCCCATTTGAATTTCAAAAAGAATTGGAACTTGCAGGATACGACCTTGGAGGGACTGTTCATGCGATAGAACATGCGATGATTGCGATGTCACCAGCTTTTGCCCAAATTTCTCGATGGGATTTAGGAGGAGTTTCAATAGATTTCGACCCTATCAAGCAAAAACCAATAATTTACATCTATGACGCTTACAGAGGCGGTATTGGAATTTCAGAAATGCTCTATTTTAACTTAAACGAATTAATGAAAACAGCATATAAATTAATCAAAACTTGTAGTTGTAATACTGAAAATGGATGCCCTGCTTGTATTATGTCTCCAAAATGCGGAAATTCAAACGAGCCTTTAGACAAAGCAGGAGCCTTATTTTTGTTAGGTAAGTTTATTAATGAGCTTTAAGAGGTGTTTAAATCTATTTTGATCCTGTCAAGCAAAAACAACTCACCACTGGATGGATAAGGCGCTTTATTTCTTTTGAAGAAAATATACGGAGTTCATTAATACACCAATAAAAATCTAAATTAATTAACAATATCAATTTTTTAGAGGAACTGTTTTATTTAAATTAAAAGTACCAGTAAAATTAATCTAGGAGCTCTAAGAGTTTGAAATTTATGAAATTTTATATTTTTTAGAAAAACTTTATAAATAATAAATACTGTTAACTAACATTGTTAACTAACACCGTTAGCTAACGTTGTTAGCAAATAGAAGGTGAATAAAATATTTCGACGTTAGAGACAATATACAATGAAATTGAGACTATTGTAGGATCACAATATATTACAGATAAAGATTTCATGAAAGCAGCTTATTCAAGGAATGTGGATCCTGCGTTTCCCGATAAATGGGCAGATATTATCGTTCGTCCAGAAAATAGCGAAGAGGTTTCTAGCATTGTTAAAATTGCAAATAAATATAAAATTCCTATTGTCCCTAGAGGTGGTGGAGCCGATTTAGTAGGTGGATCCATATCTGAAGGAGGAATTTTAATGGATCTTACAAGAATGAATCGAATAATAGAAATTAATGAAAAAGATTTCTATTGCGAAGTTGAATGTGGAATAACGTGGGGAGAATTAGTCTCTACTTTACACGAGAGGGGATTGACAACAGGAATGATAGGTCCTGGAAGTGGATATGCAGCAACTATAGGAGGATCCCTTTCAAATAGTTCAGCAGGATATGGCTCTTCAAAATATGGATTAGTAACTGACAATTGTTTGGGAGTTGAGGCTGTTTTGCCCAATCAAGGAATAATTATAAGAACAGGTTCAGCCACGAACAAATATGCTGAACCTTTTTGTAGATACGGAGTTGCTCCGGATTTTACTGGCCTTTTTATGGGAGATGCTGGAACTATGGGCATAAAAACTAAAGCTTTTTTGAGATTATATCCTCATTATCCCCTTAAATTACTTAGAACCTACATTCTAAATAAAAATAATCAAAAACTAGTAGTAGAATTACTGCATAAATTGCAAAGTGAAGTTCGGGATGGAATTTATGATATGATGATTATTCCATTAATCATGGTTAAACTTGCTTTTAATACAGCTAAAAATCCACCTTTAGAATCCCCAAAATTGAGAGGTCCAGTATTTTCAATTATTTTTGAAGCAACAGATCAAAGGATTCTCGATCTTTATATTGAGAAAGCAGACAATATTATGAAAAGTAATGCTAGATTATTTGAATGGCAAGAAATAGATTCTGACCGCATACTGTCAAAAGATTGGAAATTTAATTTAAAGGAAATGTATAATTTTTTTCATCCTAATATCTCACATAGATCAGGAATTATTTCATGTGTAACCTGCCATAAGGTACCAAATTCTTCTATACCGAAAGTATATAAATGGGCTAATCTATTTGATAGAGAATTTAAAGAAGAATTTCCCACTCGAAGTAACTCAATAATCGCTACAGTCATTTACCCTTTACCCAATGGTCATTCTGTACTCGTTGGGGGATTTACCGTTAAAAGCGTTGATGAACAACGCGAAACAGCAATGAAAATCTGGCATAAAAAGGCAAGATTCCAAGTTAGATATGGGGGAATCCATTATTGGCTTGGAGAAACTTTTTCGCAATCTATAGTAGAAGCGGGGGCATATTCACCAGAATTTTCACAATTTTTTAAGGATATGAAAAAAACTATTGACCCCAATTTTATCCTTAGTCCACGAAAATTTCACATGTATAATTATGAAGATGATATCGCAAAATATTTTAAAAATGATAAATCTACAGAGAAGATATTAAATGAATGAATTAGTTTTGGAAAAAAAAAATAGCACGGCAATAGAAAATAACTATAAATATTTATCAAAAGTAAAAGAACAGTTTATGCAATGCATAAGTTGTGGAGATTGCAGAGAAGCAGTTGATTATTCATCAGATCCACAAAAATGGGGTACATGCGTAGTTAGGGAACATACTGCTGGTTTTGAACCTTTTTTCGGAAGAGGAAAGATGCAGATTATTCGTTCTATTTGGGAAGGTAAATTAGGTTTAAGCAAAGAATTAGCTGAAATATTTTTCCAATGTACCACATGTAATGCATGCTCTTTGACTTGCTTTTTTAACGTCGATAACGCAGCATGTTATGAAGCTTTAAGAGCAGAATTAGTTGAGGCTAAATTTGGTTTAGATGCCCACAGATCGATGAATAAAAATTTGATTGAACTTAACAATCCTTATGGTCGTGATAATAAAGAAAAGAATGAATGGACAAATAGATTAGATTTTAAAATTAAAAATGCTATGGATGAAATGACCGACATACTTTATTTTGTAGGATGTACAGCAGCTTTAACGCCCGAAATTCAGAATGTAGCTATTAATACCGCAAAAGTTCTTAATAATATGGGTATTGATTTTACAATTTTGGGTGAACATGAAATATGCTGTGGAAGTGTAGCAATGCGTACGGGGGATCGTAGTGCTTTCATTAAAGCTGCAATGAAAAATGTTGAAATAATCAAGAAATGTGGAACAAAAATTATCATTACTAGTTGTGCTGGTTGTTATCGTACATTGAAAATAGATTATGCAGATTTCTTTGAAAAAATGGATATTGAGGTTATGCATATAGTAGAGTTTCTTATTAAATATGTCAATGATAATAAAATTTCCTTAAAGAATTTAAATACAACGGCTACTTTTCATGATCCCTGTCATTCAAGTAGACATTTAGGATTATATGAAGAACCGAGGGAACTTTTGAGAAAGATGACAAATCTTATTGAGATGAAAACTGTTAAAGAAAATGCAAAATGTTGTGGCGCTGGAGGAGGTGTCAAAAAAGGATTCTCAGAGTTATCCTTAGAAATTGCAAAATCAAGAATTAAGGAAGCGGAAGAAACAGGGTCTGAATACATTGTGAGCATTTGTCCTTTCTGCGAAAGAAACTTATATGATGCAATTCAAGCATTACAGTCAGTAATTAAAGTTGTAGATCTAATAGAATTATTAATTAAAGCATTAAATTAAAAATCTAAAAGTATTGGTACAATCCGAAATGAAAGAGTAAAGTTGAAGAAAAAATGGATAATAATAAAATAAAAATTGGAACGGATGCCACCATTTTTGGCCCTTTTGGGCGTGGTATGAAAACAATAAAGAAATTAGAAGAAATAGGTTATGATTCAGTTTGGTTTGCTGATCATTTAATGAATTGGATTCCAACATCTATTTGGACCCCAGACATTTTTAGAATAGCAGGATTAGTAGAAAATCCACATCAATTATATGATGTTTTTTCTATGATGTCCATTGCAGGTTGGCAAACAAATAAAATTAAGATAGCTTGTGGTGTAATTGATGCGTATAAAAGAAATCCTGCTTTAATTGCTCAAGTAATGTTATCCCAAGACCACATTTCAAGAGGAAGGGCAATACTTGGTATTAGTACTGGTGGAGGAGAGAATATTATACCTTATGGTATTAAAATGGATAAACCTGTTAGTAGGTTAGAAGAAGCCTTAAAAATAATTAAATTATTATGGGAAAGTGAAGAAAACGTAAGTTTCGATGGTCAATTTTGGAAGTTAAAGGATGCTGTTTTAGGTTTGAAACCATATAAGAAAAATAAATTTCCACCAATTTGGATTGCATCACATGGACCTAAAATGCTAGAATTAACAGGAAAATATGCTGATGGATGGCTCCCTTCAAATTTAGATCCTAATACATATAAAGAGATGTTAAATGTTATAACAAATTCCATGAAAAAAGCTGGAAGGGATCCAAAAGATTTTACTCCTGGACTATGGGCAAACATAATAGTCGACGAAGATCATGAAGAATGTCACAAGTTATGTAATTCTATCATAGCAAGGAATATAGCTTTAATCATGGGCAATAATGTTTTTGA
>JBHLNR010000177.1:5641-7299 GCA_048941385.1 Promethearchaeota archaeon | reverse complement strand
GATTATATCTTCGAGTTATATATTTCAATAAGCATCTTGCAAGGATGTATTTACCCAAATTTATTGGGGGAGATAATGGTGAAATCATAGCAAAAGGTATTGAATGGGGACAATTAAAGAATTTGAATCACCTGAGTAGAACTGATTTTGAAACATTTTTAATTGAGAATAAAATATCACTCGAAAATCGAGATCCTAAAAAACTTCAACAAGAAATCAACAGAAAATTAAAAAAACCAGAAACATAACCCAATAAATTTTATTAATTTTATTCAAAAGCGGTATATACTGTCATATTATTCAATTTCCCTTTTCTCACGGGAAAAAGCGGGACGTTGGATAAAATATATATGTAGTTTGGGATAAACAAACATTGTTTAATAATACGTTAACAAATCCAAAGACCATTAGTTAGAACCAAAAAAAATACGAATGGTTAATGGAATCCTTGAGCATTGAATCTAATAAAAAAAAATATAATGATTTGAACCCCACTATGATAAAAAAATTTAGATCATTTCGTCTTACATTTTTTAATTCCAAAAAGCTACAGAAAGCTCTTTTTCTATTTTTATTAATAATTAGTACTTCTTCATCAGTCATTGTTTATAATAGTATTCTGGATTTTTTTGAAATTAGTAAAGCACGTGACATTAAAACATCTACAGTACCAGTTATTCTTGTTAATTACCCAACAAATTATACTTTTTATGGGAAAATCGCAGCAAACTATTCTATAAGCATAACTGGAGGCCCTGGTAACTATACTTGGTATGAATTCTTAGAAACTGGAGAGAATTCTACTGCTATTGAATTGAGTGGACTTTTAGATGAGGATGTAAATAGTACGTTTGATCAAAATTTATGGGATAACTTAAGCAATGGATCAGTTACTATTAGATTCTATGCAAATGATTCTTCAAACGCAATTGGATATACTGATGCAATTATCAGACTTGATTTAATTGCACCTGATTCCCCAATTTCTTTAGCAGCTACTCCATCATACTGGACAAACGTCAATAGTTTTAATCTATCTTGGTCAAACCCATTTGATCCATCTGGTATAGCCGGGGCTTACTATAAAGTGGGTGATGTTCCAACAGCTGATGATGATGGTACTTTTATAGCTGGGGTTGATATCGAATCTTTACTAAATATTACTGTATCAACAGATGGGATACATGATGTTTATGTTTGGTTAGTTGATACTGTAGGAAATGTCAATTATAATAATTATACATCAATAGAATTAAATTTAGATGGTATAGATCCTTTAAAACCAAGCACATTAGTGGCGATTCCATCCTCTTGGACAAGTGTTAATAGTTTTAATTTATCTTGGTCCAATCCTGCGGATACATCTAGCATCGTGGGTGCTTACTATAAGCTAGATGACGCTCCTACGGCTGATGATGATGGTACTTATGTAGGTGGTACAGACATTGAATCAATCTCAAATATTACGGTATCAACAGAAGGAATGCATGATGTCTATGTATGGTTAGTTGACGCTGCTGGAAATGTTAATTATAGTGCTTATGAATCAACGCAATTGTATTTAGATTCTTATGATCCTATTAAGCCGAGTACATTAGTAGCAACTCCTTCCTCTTGGTCGAATGTTAATAGTTTTAATTTATCTTGGTCAAATCCTA
>JBHLNR010000177.1:0-5541 GCA_048941385.1 Promethearchaeota archaeon | reverse complement strand
CTAAGCCGAGTACATTAGTAGCAACTCCCTCCTCTTGGACGAATGTTAATAGTTTTAATTTATCTTGGTCCAATCCTTCGGATACATCTAGCATCGTGGGTGCTTACTATAAATTAGATGACGCTCCTATGGCTGACGATGATGGTACTTATGTAGGTGGTACAGATATTGAATCAATTTTAAATATTACCGTATCATCAGATGGGATTCATGATGTCTATGTTTGGTTAGTCGACGCTGCTGGAAATGTTAATTATAGCGCTTATGAATTAACGCAATTGTATTTGGATACGACACAACCAATAATAGTGGATTCACAAACGGGTGATGATACTTGGCGTGATTCTGGAGGTACTACATACAATGTGGATTTTTCAGACAATACTCCTTCATCTAACTTAGATTATGCGCAATATAGAATTACTACTGAAACAGGGCAAGGTGGAATAATTTTGAAAGACTGGACATACATCTTCAATAATCTTGGAGCTACAGATTATATACTAAATTGGGCAATTGATTTCAATGTATGCCAAGAGGGAATAAATTACATTTCTGTTCGAGTTTATGATTCCGTAGGAAACGTTGCTACTTTGGATGATGTTTTTTATGTGAAAAAAGATACAATTGATCCAATTGTTTTACTTAATTCTCCATTAAATAATACCTATTGGAATTCACCTCCTCCTATCAATGTTACTGTTTTTGAACCAAATCTAGGTTTACTTGCATATTCTGTAATAGGGACTCCACTAATCAATAATCCGTTAGATAATAATACGGAAGAACTGTTAGATGAAGATACATGGAATAGTTTACCCCAAGGAAAATTTCAGATTGTTATTTCCAGTTTTGATATCCTAGTGCATGAAACCACTATCGTTTTAACATTATACAAAGACACTCTTGCTCCAATTTTAACAATAAATACCCCAACAAATAATACATTTTGGAATATACCCCCTTCTTTTAATATAACTGCATTTGACCCAAATTTTGATGCTATTTGGTATAGTGTTAATAATATAAATATAACTTTATCAAATAATACACTGGAACAATTGAATTCATCAATTTGGAATTCTCTCCCACTAGAAAGAGATTTTCAGGTTTATTTTTATGCTAATGACAGTTTTGGGCATATAAATGATACATTTACATTAACACTCTATAAAGATGTAATAACTCCAAATTTGGTAATAAATTCTCCATTAAATAACACCTATTGGAAATCACCTCCAACTATTATGGTTACAGTTTTTGATTCTTATCTTCATACATTATGGTATCGAGTTAACTCTACTAATGTGATTTTAGTAAATAATACTGATCAACCATTAAATACTAGTATATGGGATAATTTGCCAGAAGAAGATGAATTTCAAATTCAATTTTATGCTAACGACTCTTCTGGGAATTTAAATGATATTTATACATTAACACTCTATAAAGACGTCAGAAATCCATTAATAATTATTGACAATCCGGAACCAAATGGATTATATGGAGATATTGCACCAAATTTCGATATTTCTATAATTGAGGATAATTTAAACCAGACTTGGTATTATTTAGTTAATGGATCAGCAAATTATACATTTTCAGGATTTAGTGGACAAATAAATCAAACCGAATGGGATAATTTTGGTAATGGAACAGTAACAATTCGGTTCTTTGCCAACGATACTTTGGGTAATCTAGGTCTTGAAGAGGTGACTATTCGAAAAAATATATTCGCTCCAATCATGACCATAATATCCCCTGATGAAAATGATTTGTTTGGTGTTGATGCTCCTAACTTTACCATTTATAAATCCGGAATTGCATTAAATACTACTTGGTATACATTAGATGGTGGATCGACTAATTATACTTTTACTGGATTAAATGGGATAATAAATCAAACCGCTTGGGATCTGTTTGACTTCGAAAATGTCACTATATTCTTCTATATAAATGATACTCTTGGAAAAATAGGATTTGATATGGTTACTGTCAGAAAAGATCCTGACCCTCCAGTGATTACTATTACCTTCATAGATCCTACAGATAACGGACTGTATTGCGATCAAGAACCAAGTTTTCATGTTTCTGTATATGAACCAAACCTTCTGAGGATATGGTATAGAGTGGGGGAAACAAATATAACAATACCAAATGATTCAGATATTACTCTTAATAGTTCTATTTGGGATAGTCTTCCTCAAGGAAGATTCGTAATTGAAATATTTGCAGAAGATATGCTAGGATACATAAATGATCCTGTTAATTTGACATTTTACAAAGACACTCTTCCCCCAGAATTGGTAATTAACTCACCTTATGATCAAACATATCATAATTCTCCACCAGTGATTAATATTACGGTATATGATCCAAATTTTAACTCCCTTACATATACAGTCATAGGAAATACTTTTTGGTTAGAAAATAATACAGAAGAACTACTTGATCAAGATACGTGGGATACACTCCCTCAAGGACCATTTATTATGAGTATTTCAGCTTTTGACAGTTTCGGTAATCCAACCTATACATATCTTACTTTGTATAAAGACACCTTAGCACCAATCATTAATATAATATCACCTGAAGAAAATTCCTATCATAATTCACCACCAATTTTGAAGATAACATCAGATGATCCAAATCTTCATACTATTTGGTATCAAGTAAATACAAGTTCTATAGAGTTGGTTAACAATACAGAAAAAGCTCTAGAATCTTATTTATGGGAAGCCATACTTGAAGGAGTTTTTACTGTAAGAATATTCGCTAATGATAGTTTTGGTCATACGAGTATTCCAATAAATTTAACTCTTAACAAGGATATTACGATCCCCTCTATAACCATTATTTCTCCAAATAATAACACATTATATAATTCTCCACCTTATATGTCAATATTTGGATTTGATATGAATCTTGATAAGATATGGTATACTGTTAAGGGTACTAAAATAATTCTAGATTCTGGCCCAGAGTACTTTGATGAAAATATATGGAACGACTTACCCCAAGGAGAATTTCAAGTTTTAATTTATGCAAATGATTCTGCGGGAAATTTAAATGATACCTATACTCTTACTCTATATAAAGATACCTTAGCGCCTTTTATAATTGTTAATTCACCCCAGAACAATACGTACTGGAATTCAAGACCGATTCTTAATGTTGCAGCAATTGATCCGAATTTATATTTCATTTGGTATAAAGTACCCGGTAATGGTTCATACCCATTGGCAAATAATACAAATGTGCTGTTTAACTTAATAATGTGGTGGAATTTATCAGAGGGGATGTTTATCATAGAAATTTTCGCAGAGGATTCGGTTGGTAATATTAATTCTGTGAATCTTACATTAATTAAAGATACATATGCACCGGAGATAAATATTAGCTTACCTCAACCAAATGAATTATTTGGAGCTCTTGCTCCAAATTTTGAAATTTCTATATTAGAAGATCACCTAAATACTACATGGTATTCTCTAATTGGTGAATCACAGAATTTTGTATTTACAGGATCTACCGGAACAATTAATCAAACAGAATGGGAAAAATTTGATAATGGAACTGTTACTTTCAGTTTTAATGCAAATGATCTGGCGGGGAATTCAGCTCATAAGGATGTAACCGTGAGAAAAAATCTTTATGCTCCTATTATCACAATTAGTTATCCAGGAGATTATGTGATATTTGGTATAAATTCCCCTGATTTTGTAATATATAAATCGGGATCTGAAATTCAAGAAACTTGGTATACTTTAGATGATGGACTCACGAACTATACATTTTCAGGATTAAGTGGTATAATAAATCAAACAGCCTGGGATAATTTTGATTATGAAAGCATCACAATTAAATTTTATATTAATGATTCAATGGGAAAGATTGGATTTGATGAAGTTATTGTAAATAAAGATCCTATTCCACCAACGATTATTGTGAATTCTCCTTTTAATCAAACGTATTTTGCTTCCGAACCATTTATTAATATTACAATTATAGAGCCCAATTTTCATAGAGGTTGGTATACTGTCAATTCTATAACTATTGATATAACTAATAATTTCACACTATTTCTTAATTCTTCAATTTGGAATAGTCTATCTCAAGGATTATTCATAGTGGAACTTTATGCTAATGATACTTTAGGAAATCTTAATTTATTTGAATTATATCTCTTAAAAGATACTATTGGGCCAAACATCACAATATCTCTGCCACTTCAAAATCAAAAGGTTGATAGAAATGCACCTTTTTTTGAACTTACTCTTTTTGACGAAAATGATATAGATATCTGTTGGTATACTATTGTAGGAAGTGATTCGTCTATGCCATTTATAGGTATAAGTGGTATGCAGACTGTAGGTAGAATTGATCAGGATTTATGGGAAAACATCTGGGATAACCTAGCAAGAGGAGATACCATTACTATTAGATTTTACTCGAGAGATTCACTTGGGAATGAAAATTACAATGAAATTATTGTTATAAAATATGTACCGGTTGGCGATATTATCTCTAATCCAATCGGGTTTATTTCATCAACAGTAGCTGCTATAGTAATGATTCCTATTACTGTGAAATTAACGAAAAGTAGATATTACGAGAAATTAAATAAGAAGGAAAAAAGTAAGCTAAAAAAAGTTATAATTGCTGCTTTTCTTACTTTATCGGTAACAGCTATATTTTTTGCCCTTTAATCTTATTTTTTTAATTTGAAATCTTTCTTGTTGGTTCTTTATTATTTCTTAGAGTGCTTTAAAATGAGCTTATATTCATAGAAATCAAGCTTTTTTCCAGACTTTTGCTTCTCTAACGCAATTTGTAACTTCTTTTGTTCGAATCTTTTATACTTCTTTTTCTTTTTAATAATAGCTTTGACATTGGGTGTTTTAATTTCCTTTGGGCGAATTCTAGGTTTAATTTTGTTTGGTAATTCATCTAACAAGACTCTTTTATTGACATCCATCAGTTTTAAGAAAAGCTGGTGAAAATTTTCTGCTGTAGTTTTACTCTCAATTAATTCATTTTCAATTTTTCTTTTAATCTTTTCAAATTCTGTAGTTTGCTTATATAAATCAAGTATCTTCTTATGAGTCATTAATCTTTTATAAGAGTATTTTAACAAATCTTCATAAATATCAGTCAAACTATCTTCGAGTTTTTGAATCTCTTTTTTAGTATTATAGTACTCACTACTCTGCAACATTTGAAGCTGCTTTCGCTCCAGTTCCGCTAAGTTCTTAATATTCTTTTGTTTTTCTGTTTCTAACTTCCTAAGTTCCTCTATGATTGTATCTTCTTCATTAATATCCAAAATTTGTTCTTCGAGTTTTTGATTCATGATATTCAATTTATTCTCAATATCCACAAGTGCTTTTCTAGTGTAATCAATGAGAACTAGGGAATTTTCATTCAATTCTGGTTTTTGAAAATTTGCGATTTTTTTATTAAGATAGCGCCATTGTCGTTCAAATCTAATTTTCTCTTTTTTTAATTGTGCTAATTTTATGTTATAATTATAACGTTTTT
>JBHLNR010000176.1:0-7311 GCA_048941385.1 Promethearchaeota archaeon | reverse complement strand
TCAAATCTGAACTTTTTATAACTCGGACAGTTGAAATCTATGTAATCTTTTGTGAATTTACAGTAACCACATCTAAAACACCTGTGTATTATTTGTTCATAATATTTTAATCCCAATTCTTCTCGACTTTTTTGATTTAATGCCATATTTTACACCTCCCAATTTCCAGGATTCATTATTCCATTTGGATCTAATAAGTTGCGGACGCGTTTAAATAATACTTTATAGTGAGGATCTGCTTTTTCCATTGTAAGTCTTTGACCTGCTAATTCTGTTTTCCAAGGAACTCCACCTATTTCCAGAACCATTTTATTCGTCTCTTCTAATCCTTCTCTAGCATTCTTCCTATCATCAGGATCTGCCCGATTGAACGGGAATGTAACAGAAAACATGACTGCATGACCGCTTCCTATTATTCTAAACAATAATGATGGTACTAATCCATATTTTTCTGAAATTATTACTCCTTTCTCGATTGCCTCAGGAATTTTTTCTAATGGAATAAATGATCCTACATATTCGAAACCACCTCCTTTTCTCCAGTCTGCAGCAAAAGCAGCTGTATATTGGGGATGTTCCATCATATAAGTCCTTGTTTGAGGTGGCATTGGAGTTGCTTGCACTTTATTTTCCTTGAATATCTTTTCTATTGTAGATTTTTTTAAACTCATTTCTTCTGTTGAGTTTGCGGTGATGTATACCATAACTGAGCAAAATTGTTTCATATTACTGGGTGTATGGGTATGTGCTACCATTACATCTTCTGCGAATTCCGTGTAAGTTATTTCTGACATTAGATTTGGGATTCCATCAAAATCCATTATTAATCCAAAAATCATGTCCCGTTCTTTTGGTTTTGGATATAATTTTATAGATACTTTTGTAATAACACCCATAGTACCGAAACTACTTGTAAATAAACCAATTAGGTCTGGAATGGGTGCTTTTGAAAACCAATATTCCGAAATTGCACAAGAACCTAATTTAGTTATTTCTCCTGTTGGTAAGACAACTTCTAGACCGTTAATCATGCTTGCATGGTGTCCATATTTCTGAGAGAGAGAACCTGATCCATGAATTAATACATTCCCTGCAACTGTTGCTGATGTTGGTGAGTCAGGAATCGGAGCTTGTAATTTTGGATGATTTTCATTTAGATATGATACTATTGATCCTGTTGTTACACCTGCTTCTAGAACAGCATATCGTCCCAAACTATTAATTTCTAGAATTCTATCCATTCTTTTCATGTCCATAACGATGCCTTTATGAACAGGAAGGATCAATCCACTTAGAGTAAGACCTCCTCCCATTGGAATTAAAGGGATTTTTTCTTTATTTGCTAATTTTACGATTTTTTGTACTTCCTCAACCTTTTTAGGCATTACCACGAAATCTACAGGACGAGGTTCAGAAGCTCCTGGATCTTGGGAATATATGAAAAGATCTTCTGGTTTATTTGTAACAAAATCTTTTCCGACAATATCTTCTAAGTCTCTTAAAATACTTTCTTTATTCATAACAATCAATACGAAACTTTGGTTCTATAATGATTATAGAATTATTTCTAAATGTATTTATAATTAATTATTTAATAAGGGATTAGAGGCGAGTTATAGATTCGGATGTTTTAAAAGAAGATTGAATTTCTTTATGCTTCTATCAAGTCCCTACTAGCGATTATATTCACATCTAATCCTAATACATTTTTCAACAAAACATCTCCCATTTTTATTGGAGCTTTAACCACTTTATTTGCGATCTCCTTCAAAGTATCTTGAAGTTTTTCCTTAGGAATTGGCAGATCTGATCTTACTGGGACTAAGGGAAGGAATCCATTTTCTACCCTAATAGTTGTAGTAAGAATTCGTTTTGGTGCAATAAATTCTTCTCTTGCATATTCTTCTCCCCTTTTACAAGAGTGCCCTTCAATAATTAGTTCTCCAGAAATATTTTCAACATGCACGAGACACCCAGTAGGGCATACTATACAACGTATATCTTTACTTCCTTCTGGTATTTCTGATTCTGACATTTTTTTTTGCCTCTAAGATTAATCCTCCTCAATTAAGACCTCTGGACGAGGAATTACTTCGATTTCAATATTTTTAGTATTTAGATCGATTTTATGTTCGTTTAAATTAAGATTAATTTCGATCATTTCGCTAGGGATCACATACCTTCTTTTCCTTTTGTATAAAACTCTATTTTTATCATCTTTAATTTGAATTAACAATCTTCTATCAGGTCTTCTTACTCTCAGTGTAAAAATAACATCTTTGGTTAAATCAGATCGATTTATTAAATCTGGTTTCACATAATTTACATTTTCACCTGCTATACATCTAATTTTTTCCTCTTTCTCCATTTTTTTCCCATATCTATTTTTTATATAATCCACCGCATTCAATCCCGCTCTCTTTGCTTCTGCTGTTACTAGATCTACTAAATCATGTACTTGCAAAACATTACCACAGGCAAATATTCCTTCTATTGTAGTTTCTAAGTTGTTATCAACTACAGGGCCCCCCATTTCCGCAATTTCTGCCCCCGCTTCTCTCGTTAATTCATTTTCAGGTATTAATCCTACAGATAATAACAAAGTATCGCATTCAATAAACTTTTCAGAACCTATTACTCTATCAAAATTTCTATCAACTTTAGATATTGTAACTCCTTTAACTCTATCTTTTCCGTGTATTTTTGTCACAGTATAACTGGTAATAAGAGGGATTCCATAATCCTCTAAACATTGGACTTCATTTCTTAGTAATCCACTTACATAAGATTGTATCTCAACAACTGCTTTAACTTGGCATCCTTCCCACGTTAAGCGTCGAGCCATAATCATCCCGATATCTCCGCTTCCTAGAATAACATAAGTTCTACCAGGTAAATACCCTTCGATATTTACAAATCTTTGCGCTTGTCCAGCAGTATAGATTCCAGCAGGTCTAAAACCAGGTATGTTAATCGCACCTCTTGTTCTTTCACGGCAACCCATTGCTAAAATCATTGCCTTAGCCCTTATTTCAATTAATCCCTCTTTATTGTTAACCGCATAAATTACTTTCTCTGGAGTAATTTCAATTACCATTGTATCTAATTTATAATCAATACCTAATTCTATGGCTTGATTGATAAATCTTTGAACATATTCAGGTCCAGTTAACTCTTCCTTGAACTCATGGAGCCCAAAACCATTATGAATACATTGAAGTGTGATTCCTCCTAATTCTTTATCTCTTTCTAAGATTAAAACATTTAAATCCGCTTTTTTAACAACTATTGCAGCCGCTAAACCTGCCGAACCTCCACCAATCACAGCAACATCAACTTCATATGTTTTCACTCTTCACTGGCACCTCTGGATATGTTTTTTAAAATGAGATCTTTTGTTCGCCCCATTAAAATATTTGTATCTTCTCCCCTTTTAGTTATCTCGCCATAGGGAATATTCAGTTCCTTTGAAAGTATTTCTATTACTCGTGGACGACAGAAACCCCCCTGACACCTACCCATACCTGGTCTACAACGAAATTTTACTCCATCAACGGTCACTGCACCAACTGGAGCGTGAATAGCATTAATGATTTCCTGTTCAGATATAGTTTCACAACGACAAATAATTCTACCCCATCTTGGATTTTTTTTAATTTTCTTATCAAGCGTTTCCTTTTTAAAATCTTTAAATCTTTCAGGTTTGGGACGATAGGGATTATATTCTTCTTTAACTGTTAATCCTACCCCCAACAGTTCAAGAAATTCAATAACTTTTTCAGCAATTGCAAATGTTGCTGTTAATCCTGGAGATAAAATTCCTGCGACGTTAATAAAACCATAAATATCAGTATTATCTATAACAAAATCATAAGTATCTGGTACTGCTCTCAATCCAGCAAAATTTCGAATTGAACTTCTTAACGGAAGGTTCGGAACTAATTTTCTGCCACCTTCCAAAATTTCTTTTAATCCGGCTATGGTAGTAGAAGTATCCTCAGGATCATTTACATTTTGGGCATTAGGCCCAGCAAAAGTGTTCCCATGTAATGTTGGGCAAACTAAAATACCCTTTGAAATTTTGGTTGGTATTGGGAAAAGAATTTTGTTCAGATGGATAGCATTTCTATCAAATAAAACATATTCCCCTTTTCTGGGCAATAAACTAAAATAATCAAGACCTAACATGCGAGATATTTTTGCGGCATACAGTCCCGCCGCATTAATGAGGTTTCGTGTTTGAAATTCTCCTTGGTATGTTCTAACAGTAAAAACATAGTCTTGGTGCTTAATTTTAACAACTTCATGATTTCTGAAAAATTTCACACCATTAGTAGCTGCATTATCTGCTAAAGCATATGTTAATTCATATGGACTAACAAGACCTGCGGTAGAAGCATGTAAAACACCTACAACATCATCAGTTAGATTTGGTTCCATTTCTTTTATTCTTTTTTTATCTAGTATTAATTCTAAACCTGGTATGCCATCTTCCAAACCTTTTTTTCTTTCTTCTTCTAATCCTTTAATTTGATCATCATCTAAAGCAACAACAAACGAACCAATTCTTTTAAAAGGAAAATTCAATTCCTCTGCAGCTTGAGTATATAATTTATTTCCTTTAATACAGAAATAGCGTTTAACATATTCTCTTTGTGCAGCATACCCTGCATGGATCACACCCGAATTCGCTTTAGTCGTACCAGAAGCGATTTCCGCCTCCTTTTCTAATACAGCTATTTTTAAATTATACTTTGAAAGTGTACGTGCTATGCTACATCCGGTTACTCCAGCACCTATAATAATGACATCGTAAATCAAAGTTTTATTACCTTTTTATTTGAAATTTGTTATTGAATTACCGTTATAAGTTATAATTTCTAATCTTAAAAAATATAAATATCTTTTAAATTTATTAAAAGGAAAATACTCAATACTTTTTTGTAGAATTCTATTTCCATTCCTTTTATAACAAATAAATTGAGAGAAACCAAAATATATTAAAAATAATAGCTGAGATTATCAGTATCTTTGTTAGGGGATTAAAAATTGTATTTTTTATCGATCTTGTCAGCTTTAATTCATGTTCACTTGCTAACATATCTTCTAGTTGACGATAATTTGGATTCATTTCCTTTTTCAAATGAATTGAACCTAAGAATCTTGGATTTGATAATCTTCTAATGAGAAAATCTAAGTTATTTGAGGGAATAAAATTACTTTTATTAATTGAGCTATAATCTCTTGGATTACTAGAGAGGTTCGGTTGATCTACGGATCTTTTATGCTCAGTATTAATATTTTTATTTTCTTCTTCTTTCATGCTTTTGTCATTATTAGCATATATTCTCTATCTTAAATCTTTTATGCTTATGAAATTAAAAATTCATGTATAGTCGTAATTTTATTTTGGTTTATCTTCTAATGAATTCTTAATTACGGTTTCAAAAGTATCAAAAAGACCTACATCAGAATCCCACTTCTTTAATGTTTCTTCAGGGTATAACCCAAAAAACTTATCTGAAACATCTCTCAATTCACTAAATATTTTTTTCGTCTTTATTTTATTAGAAGAACTAGCAACAAATAAGAATTTATTACGCTTTACAATTGAAAATCTGATTTTACTTAATTGAAAGTTAGACATCCCTTCTTCTGTGAGTTCTTGAGCATAACTATTTAAAGCACTCATGAGAGCGCCAAATAGTTGAGGATTAACCCTTGGATCAATCACACGACTATAAACAGTTGTACCACTTATAGTTATTATCCATAAATCTCTAAGAACCTTTGCCATAGAATTAGCCTCTTGAAAATATTATCGTTAATGATAAATTTTACTTCTTATTAAGATAACAATCAATTGATATTAAAATTATTTTTCCAAATAATAAAATATAATTTGAACTGATTAAAAAAATATAGTAAGGCATTAAATTGAGTTTTAATCAATTGAAATGAAATACAAAAAAATCAAAGAATCATTGCTTAAACAATTTGAAAATATTGTTGGATCAGATTTCTTGTTTAATCAGTTCGAAATCCGATGGGCTTACGCATTTGGGGGATCGTTGTTTATTAAGGAATGGATCCCTGATCTAATTTTAATGCCGCAAAATTCTGGACAAGTTTCTGAAATTCTTAAACTTGCAAACAAAAATCATATTGCTGTAACTCCTCGTGGAAGTGGAACAAGTTTATCTTCAGGTTCAATGACACCATATGGGGGGATTGTGTTAGACTTAAGCCAAATGAAAAAAATATTAAATATTGATATAATTAATAATTTAGTTGAAGTTGAACCTGGTGTGATATGTGATGAATTGAATGAAAAGTTGCAACCATTGGAGTATTTTTTTCCACCAGATCCAGGTTCAAGCTCAGTTTGTACTATTGGTGGCATGGTTGCAAGCAATGCTGGCGGAATTCAGGCTTATAAATATGGGGTTACAAAAAATTACGTTCTATATTTAGAAGTTGTTTTATCTAATGGAAAAATTTTAAATTTAGGAACGAAAGTCCTTAAATCTGTATCATCCTATAACTTAAAAGATCTTTTTATAGGATCTGAAGGAACATTAGGAGTTATTACGAAAATTGGTTTAAGAATTCATCCGTTACCTAAAACTAGAAAACTTGGTTTGTATATTTTTGAAAATATTGATGATTTAAGAGATGCAGTAATTAAAATAAGGAAAAGAGGAATAGTACCTAACCTACTAGAATTCATGGATAAACTTTTGTTAAAAGCCGTAAAAGATTTCCTAGGTGGAGAATTTTTTGATTTTCCTAATGGATATCTATTATTAGCGGAAGTAGATGGAGATTCTAATAAGGAAGTTGACGAAAAATTCTCAACTATGTTTGATATTATTATCCAATATAATCCAATCTTCTGTAAAATTGCTAAAACGGAAGAAGAAAGGGAAAGATTAATCCTAGCGAGAAAATCAAATCTTCCTGCTCTATCCAGAATACGACCAAATACCTGTGTTGAAGATTGTACCATCCAGCTTTCAGATTTTTCAGACGTAATAAAAAAAATTGAAAAAATTCCTGAAACTATCAACGCAAAGAATTTATTAGTGGCGACAATATGTCATATGGAAGGAAATTTACACCCTACCTTTTTATTTAACGAAAATGATGAAGAAGACGTCAGGGATTTTGAAAAAGCGGTTGACTATCTATATAAAGAAATAATTATTCCTGTGGGGGGTACTGTAACTGGAGAACATGGAATTGGTAAAATAAAAACACCATATCTTGAATCTGAACATGGTATCGATGTTGTAAATTTAATGACTGAAA
>JBHLNR010000175.1:0-7359 GCA_048941385.1 Promethearchaeota archaeon | reverse complement strand
TGGAACCTTTCACAGATTACCTTCAATATTTATAATATCTCGTGGAATGTCAATGTATCTGATATATATTTATCAATACTAGATCCCTATGGAAAAAATAGAATATTTAATACTTCGAATCATTTAGGATGGGATTATAATCTTGGTCTTTGGACAGGAATCACCATGGATCTGGATAAAACAAGCCCAACTAATGATAATAACTTTGAATTTGTTATCAGCGGAACGTTTAATGGCACTATAGATGTAATTGCTGAGGCATCCTTTATTAGAAACAATATTAATGTTCAATATTTACACTACAATGTTTCAGATTCAATCACAATTTTGTCTGCGTCTGAAGGATGGGCTATGAAAAATGTCACTTTTTTAATTCAAAATTGCTATTATACCTCTAACTGGAGTAAAGTAGATTTAAGTCCTCTCACGAATTTAAATATAACCACACTTGATGGCTATAGCTACTCTCTTCGTTTTGGAGATAGTAATGGAAATGGAGAATTAATTATTGACGATAGAATTATTTATCCCATAGGTAAAAAATTCCTTTTTGAGGTTGGAAGCAGTTCAAACATTATATTTGATGTTATAATTAAGGCGGAGTTTGCTCAAGTTTTTTATCAAAATCAGTATTTAGAAACGTTAAATGTATCAAATATAGTCCAAGATATCCCTAATGGAGGAAATTATCAACTCAGTTTAATAGATAATGATTGGCAAGAAAGTTATACAGAGATATTAATTCATGACATAAATAATGGCATCGAATACTTCAAGCCTTCTCAACTTTCCATGAACATCACAATTGGAAGCCAGAAGTACACCATTAAAAATACTTTTTTAGGTCAGGGCAGCTTTTCATTAAAAAATTTCAATAAAGATATTTTATATAATGCTGTTATAGAAACAAATCAATCAGTCAATTTTACTCTTTCTCTTAAAGTAAGTTATCTAAGAACAATAGTTTTTGAAACATTAGGATCTGTTACATATATTATAAGAGAATCTCCAGATATTCATGGGACAGTTGGATATTATTCTGATTTAGGATATTATTTACAAACAATTGATACTTCTATGATAGATTCAGGTTATTATACTGTAAAATTTGAAATTACTAAAGAGAACTATAATGGAGCAATCAAGAACCTGAATTTTATTGTTATGAAACGCTTAACTTTAGTAAATGGAGAATCAACAATAGCGAAATTGATTAAAGTTATGTATGTTAAAGATTCCATTAATTTCACATTTCTATACACTGATGCTTTAACAGGGGTAAGAATTACAGATTTAAAAACCCAGAATTATATGTGGGAGAGATATGACATTAATGGAAATGTTACTGCTAATGGTGAAGGAATGCTAATTCAAACTTTTGATGATTCTCTTGTTTTGGATTTTGATTCTGAAATCAGAACTTCTGGAGATTATCTATTAATTATTACTTTAGAGAAAGATAATTATGAATATAAGAATGCAATAATTCGTTTGACTATTAACAAGCGAGAATTGGATTATTCCTTAGGGGAAGTTTTTAAGAATTACCAAACTAGTGTTGTTCAAGGTGAAATAGTTCAAATAGAAATAAAATTAACTGATCCAACTAGGGGAGGAATAGCTCTTCTAAATGCGTCTGTGTTGTTAACAATAGATGGCACTGAACATGAGTTTGCCGAATTAGCTAATGGAACTTACATGCTTGAATTCTCAACTAGAAATGTCAAGGCTTTTTTCAGTTCGAATACTCTTAGAGGTATCATTAATATTTCGCGAGAGGATTACTTCTCAGAAGAGTTTTTTATTACAATTGTAGTTGAAATGGAAGAAATTTTTCCTGGTATGCCAACTTTTTATTTTTTAATTATAATATTCAGTATTCTGGGGGTTTTAGGAAGCATAATTGGCTATAGAGTATATAAACACGCAACAATTCCTACTTTCGTTAAAAATGTAAGAGAAATGAAAAAATTAATTAAAACTGAGAAAGAAATCACAAAATCATTACTGTATTCCTCTAAAGATGTTTTTGTTGGAGAGATTGTAAAAGAAAAATGGAGTTCTATCGGGCTTTCACTAGGAGAGATCTTAGGGCTTGAAATCAAGAAGAGTAAGAAATTGAGTGAGCCAAAATATATTAAACCTGAGAAAGTTTATGATCTAAAACCACTAGGAATACTATTGATGAAATGGGATGAAAGAATTGGAACAGAACTTTTAACGAAATATCCCGTAGATCTTAGTATTGAAGAAAAAACATTGATACAGGTTTATAGTACTCATGAATACAGTGGGGAAAAAGGTGTAATAAATTTAACAGTCGGTTCAATGAATATATTATCCTATTATACAGGGCCAGAATCTGGGTATTATATTCTTTTATTTCTAAATCTAGAAGATGATCCTGATATGTATGAAGGGGCAATGGCAAATATTGCACAAATAATCTTGCAGAACATCGAAGATGACACATATCTCCAGATGATAAATTCACTTTTCCAACGACTATCTGTTTATCCCTCTCTTAATTCTGAACAAATTCTTATCTATTACCTTGAAGATGAAATCAAACGAATGATAATTAACTTTTTAAGGGACTATGGGGTCATTACTAAATCAGAATTGGAAATTTGGGTGAAGGATAAACAAATCGGAGAGATTCTAGACTTAGAAGCAATAATAGCTGAACTTATTAAAAGTGAGATAATTAAAGTAGCTTCAGTAAAGGGAATTCCCTCTGAGCTCATCTTTCTTACAAAAGATATTTTTATGTTACGAGTCCCGCCTGATATATTATTTAAAAATCCCGAGGCTTATGGTTTACCGGCACAATTCTCAAAGATTTATCAAGAGGAAGTTAAGAAATTCTTCAATGAATATAATCCAACAGAAGAAGATAATATTAGGCTTCTTGAAGTTTTAGTTGACCCTGAAGCATATCAAACACTACGATTGTTAAGAAAGGCTATTGTAACCATGAAAGAATTTGATAAATTGAAAAATAAGGGAGTGAGTGATATTTACAACGTGTTAAAAAAGTTGTATGATACGCAAATGATAAAAGTCTTTAAAGATGAGAATGGAGTAGAATACTATGCTCTCCTTAGTGACTTTTACATAAATTTTATCTTTCCAAAATATCAATTAAACGTCATTGAGCTTATGAATGAACAAAAATCCAAATCTGATAGAGTTTTAATTCAATATCTCAATATACTTGAAGAAACTTATATAAATCTGAAATCTGAAAAGTGATGTATGGTATCAATTATAAAAACCTAGATTTCTTTTTTTTCCTTTTTTCTGTGAATGCTTACTATAGAAATAAATATTCAAATTGACATATATTAGTTTAAAGTAGTTAATTTAAATCAAAACTTAAGGGTTTAAAATGAGAGATAATAAATTATGTGTCAAAAATTTAAAAAATCGAACCAAAATTTTGTGTATTTTGTTATTTTTAATAATTCTCCCAATGATAATTAATCAATCTTTCCTTAACATTAATTTTAATAAATTGAAGAGTACTAAGGATATTTTAGAAAAAGAAAAAAATCTAAAAGATTCTTCATTTCATCCTCCTAATGCGGGTGATTTCAAATATTATAAGATTATATCAATTAATCATTCAAAAGTTTCCGGGACAGGAAATCTTATTGATTTTCCAATATTAATCTCAATTTTCGATTCTGATCTTCATAATGATACTCAACCTGATGGCGATGATATTGCATTTGCTAATAATTTTCAATGGTTGGCTCATGAGATTGAATTATTTAATCAAAATTATAACAGTACTCATGCTCAATTGGTTGCTTGGGTTCGAGTCCCTGTTCTTTCTGCATCTGAGGATACGATTATTCGAATGTATTATGGAAACTCTATTATGGAAACTCGAGAAAATCCAAATGGCGTTTGGGATCCTAATTTCAAGCTGGTTCATCATCTTGAAGAAACAACAGGTTCAATATCTTATGATTCTACAAGCAATAGCAGAAATGGAGTAATTCAAGGTAGTCCTACTCTTGGAGTCACTGGGAATATAGGAAATTGTTTTCAATTTGATGATACTCCCGAAAATCAACGCGTGAGGTTATCTTCATTAGGATCATTAATGGCTTTTACAATGGAAATATGGGCATACCCTAACTCAGGAGAGAGAGAGTCTATATGGGGAAGAGATTTTCAAATTGATACAATGGTGGAAGGAACCGGGATTACATACTCAACATATAATCCTAAATTTTTTGGAGCAGTCATACCTGATGGACCTCCAGGCCCGGGAAGTTCAAGAGTAGATATAAATGCTGAAAGCGAAACGTCTGATAATCTATGGAATCATCTTGTTATCACGTATAATGGTTCAACTCTTAGAATGTATGCGAATGGTGATGAAGTCGCGGATTCTCCTAAAACTGGGATGAGTTCTCCTAATTACCTATTTGCTAATAATCACTATTTTGCTTATGGGGGTTATAATTGGGCAACTGAAGAAATGTGGTTCAGTGGTAAACTTGATGAAGCTCGCTTCTCAGATGTAGCTAGAAGTACTGAATGGATTGAAACTGAATATAATAATCAGGGTGATTCAAATAGCTTTTATTTTATAAGTGATGAAAATTATGTCTACATTCCTTCAATCTTTGATTTCCAATATTTTAAAGAAATAAGAATTGATCATACAAAAGTCTCTGGGACAAATAGTCTTATTAATTTTCCAATTCTTGTTTCTTTTTTTGATTCTGATTTGCATGATAAAGTACAGCCAAATGGAGATGATATTGCTTTTAACAATGGTACAACATGGTTATTCCATGAAATTGAATTATTCATTCAAAATTATAATAGCACACACGCCCAATTGATAGCATGGATTTGTATACCAAAATTATCCCCTTTCGAAGATACTATTATTAGGATGTATTATGGAAATTCCACTATGGATTCTCAAGAAAACAATTTTGGTGTTTGGGATTCAAATTTCATTGGAGTTTGGCATTTAAACGAACCAAGTGGACCTGTTATGGACTCAACTTTAAATAGATATAATGGTGTTGTCACCGGAGCATCATCGACATCATCTGCAATAATAGATGGTGGTTATGAATTTGTTCGATCAGAAACAGATTATATTGAAATGCTAGGCACTGGTGATAAACTTCAATTAGAAGATTTTACTGTTGAGGTCTGGATGAAGACTCCGGACTCAACTGTACCAGATGATTATTATCTTGTAACTCAAAGCTTATATTACGATACTGAATCATGGGCTATAAATATATGCGATGATACTGGACATTTGAATGAGGGAAGATTTACTTTAAAAATTTCTGGAGAACAACAAATTGTATATTCGAACTCCGAAATTACTGGTAATGAATGGCATCATCTAGTTGGAGTAAGAGGTTCTTCACAATTATTTATCTATATTGATGGTGTATTAGCTAATTCTATTACTGATGATAAACCTGGTCAATTTATCAAATCTTCTAAAAATATATCTTTTGGCTCAGCTATTACTGTTGATTCAGAAGATTTCAATGGTCTGCTTGATGAAGTCCGAATTTCAGCAGTTGCACGCTCAGCTGATTGGATTAAGACCGAATATAATAATCAATTCACTCCAAACTCCTTTTATTCTTTGGGTGATGAAACAAAAATAGAAGATGATAAACCTCAGAATGATTTCTATTTTAGGTTTTATAAGATAATTAAAATTGATAATAGTTTAGTGTTTGGATCTGGTTTTCATTCTAATTTTCCAGTATTAATTTCTCTTTTCGATTCTGATTTACATAGTGATGTGCAATTAGATGGAGATGATATTGCTTTCTCCTTAGGGACAACATGGTTAGATCATGAAATTGAATTATTCAATCAGAATTATAATGTAACTCATGCGCAATTAATTGCTTGGGTACGAATTCCTGAACTCTCAACTTCTTTAGACACTTACATTAGAATGTATTATGGAAATTCTACCATGAGTTCTTGTGAAAATCCAGCAGGTGTGTGGGATGGTTCTTATAAAGGTGTTTGGCATCTAGCAGAATCAAGTGGCGTAACTATTGATTCTACTTCTTATATTGAAAATGGCATAGTTACTGGAACAGTAATACGCCCATCTAGTGGTCAAATTGGTAATGCATATAGTTATGGGACCGATGGTACTTTCAATGTGGGAGATCCTGCTGATGGACATCTTGATTTTACTACAGAGAGTTTTACGGTTAGTATGTGGATAAATATTGATACAAGTACTGGTACTTACCAAATTCCACTTTATAAAGGTGCAACAAGCACTTGGAACCCAGGTTATTGTTTCGGGACTCCACCAACGGGGGATAGTTTATCTTTTCATATTACTGATGGAAATGATAACATTGGTAGTCCCGATGCTAGTATTACATTCGATACTTGGGCATATATAGTAGGATTTGTTGATAGAACAAATGATTTAATTCATATTTATAAAGATGGTTATGAAGTAGGCTCAGGAACAGATATAAGCAGTATACTCAGTTTAACTGATACTGAAAATATAGAATTTCAATGTGCTAATCCTACCTATGATTTTGATGGTTTGTTAGATGAAGTAAGGGTAATCAACGCAACTCGATCTAACAACTGGATTAAAACAGAATATTATAATCAGTATAATCCTAATTCTTTTTACTCTATAGGATTAGAACAAGGAGTAGCAGGAATTAAATATAGTAATCTTCAAGTCAAAGCAGTAGATTTGTACGGAAATTCGGTTTCCTTTGCTAATGTTTCAGTATATAATCAAACTATACTTTTAAGAAGTAATACGACTGATTCAAATGGTAATACTTTATTTACAGATCTAACTCAAGCAGAATATAATTTTACAGTTTCAATAACCTCAGATATAGGAAATTATGTCGAAATTGTAAATACTACCTTTGAAGCGATTATGATCAATCAATCATTCCAAACAGTAAACTTGATTTGTAATGTTGGTTCGAATTTCTTTGATGTAACTGATATTGATGGTGTATATTTGGATTCTGGCTGGATTATCGTTGGCAACAGCTCCCAAGAACTCCAAAACTGCTCGATCGATAGTAATGGTCATGCTAAATTTTGGTGGGTCAATACCACCCCTTACGAATACAATTATACTATCTATTATCAAGATAGCAACTATAACCCGAAAACAATTCAAGTCGCCTCAGGGGATATCAATACTCCAAACGCTTCTATTCAAGTCCAGGCGGTTCTAACAACCATTGATTTTACTATTCAGACTCTTATTACAAAACAGCCTGTGAGTGGTGTTAAATGTATTTTAACTGCCAATATTTCTGGAGAAAGCATCGTGAATTTAACTACAGA
>JBHLNR010000174.1:0-7362 GCA_048941385.1 Promethearchaeota archaeon | reverse complement strand
TGCCTTCCCTTCTGATATTAGGAAGATTTATACCTCTTCCTCTCTCCATTACATTTATAGTAGTTGGAGTTATACTCGTTTTAATCTCTGCTGCTTGGGGGACCGATGGATTTTGTTGTTTTAGTTGTTAGAGATTGAAAATAGGGTAAGATTCTAATCGTTTGTAGGATCTCTTATTAAATCGCCCTACCATATTTTTACATTAACTTTTAGGTTTTTAAAGAAGTAGAAATTTTATTTCATAAACTATTAATTACAATTTGGCAGTAAGATTTAATGGAATTCATATATTTTTTAGATCAATTGATCTAGAATCTAGCAATCTGAATTCAATCTTTGATCAGATCTTACTAATGGAATTTACTAGTAAAAAAAATAAAATTTTTCTCTCCCAATTTTTTTTGTCGATTCAATCGTGTTGATCAAATTGCTCGGATATCAAAAAACAACCAACACATTTATATATAAGAAACAACAATTTAGAATTATAAATACAACAATTTTATCAAAGTATTTAGTTTTAAATTAAACAAACTAGAATTTAAAATTAGTGGAGGAATAAAAAAATGGCAGCATTTGCATGGAGTCCATTACGGGCTCTAATGAAAAAAGCCGGAGCAGAAATCGTAAGTCGAGCTGCAGTTGACAAATTAATGGATTATTTAGAAGAATATGCTAAGAGTTTAACTGGATGCGCGCTTGACATTGCAAAACACTCTGGCAGAAAGAAAGTAACAGCAGCTGACATGAAAATTGCTATTGGATTAGTGTAGGCAATTTTCTTGGAGTCTAGCTAAATTTTTTAAATTTTTTTTTCTTTTTTTTACCTTGTCTTTAATGCTTTAAAGAAATAATTAGCTGAAACATTTTCTAAAGTTTTTAAGAAATGTTTTCCGTCTATTACGCCTTCAAGATTCTCTTCTCTTTTGCCTGTATTCAAACCTCTTGTTATTCCCTCTTCATATCTATACTGGTGAAAATATATTTGTAATAACCACCTAGTTTTGAGTATTATATTTAACCATTTAAATTCTTCTTTTTTAATTGGAGACTCTTCCAGATAAGCATGAACAAATCTTACATAATCTTTTTTTTTCTGTGGATAAAACAAATCACAATACATCATCATTGGTGCAATATCAAAGAGCAAATAGTCATATCCCGCGGCATTGAAATCAATTATGCCAGTAAAAACCCCATTTTTGAAGAAAAAGTCCTTAGGACCAATATCTCCATGAACAACAGCTTTGGTTAATAAATCAGTAGGTATCTTTTCAATTTCTTTTTCCCATTCTTTGTACTGATTGTTAATGTAGTCATCCTTTACCGGATACCTCTTTACCATATCTCTGATGCTTGCAACATGGTCTTCCCCCCTAATGAAAATCTCCTTTCCGAGCTCCTGAACCATTTTTAGTGAAACTGTGTGAAGATTACCTAATTCTTTCCCATAGAACTCAAGTAGATTATTTATTCTTTCAGCTTCAACTTCATTGTTTCCTCCTATATAAGTTTGGATAACTATATATTGTCCTTTATATGCCAAAATGTGACTATCATTCTTAGTACGCATAGGAGCTGGTGTTTTTATTCCATTTCTCGAGAGATAGTCATACACTCTCATGCAAAGGTTTATGTTTTTTTCTGTATCAAAAATAATCCTAATTACATACTCCCCCTTATCAGTTAAAATATGAAAATTTTCACTCTGAAATCCATCTTCTAATCTTCTTTTGAATTTAACTAAAGATCCAATATCAAAAAATCTTAATATCTCCCTAATTTCGCTTTCTGAGAGGGGCATCTTATTATATTCCTAGATATAAGAAGATTAAAAAATTTTGGTATCAAGCCGCTTTAATCATAACAATAAATAATTAGTAAGGTTATTTTGAAATTCCATCTTTTTTAAATAGAACTTGAAGGATTTAAAGAAAAAAGGATTTGATTTTAGATGAATTACGAAGAAGCTATAAATGTCCAATATGGTCAAAAGAATCTAATTAAAAAAATTCAGGAGGTATTAAAAAACGAAGGAATTGATACTGCAGAAATGATTAGAGATGTTTTAGCCCCGATTGAAGAACTCCATCTGCTTGGAAGTGTAGCAACATTAGACCTTGCTCGAAAAGTGGGACTTAACGAGAAAATGAAAGTACTTGATGTTGGCTGTGGAATTGGAGGTCCTGCCAGAAATCTTGTTTTGAATTTTGGATGTCATGTAACTGGGTTGGATCTTTCTAAAGAATATTGTCAAGCGGCAGAATTAATAAATGAATATGTTGGATTAGGAGAAAAAATTGACATTCTGCAAGGTAATGCACTTCAAATGCCTTTTAGTAATGAAATTTTTGATATTGTGTTTGTACAACATGTATTAATGAACATTAGTGATAAAAAACGTTTTTTATCTCAAATTTTCCGAGTTCTCCGCCCAAATGGACGTTTAGTAGTATACACCATTTGTGCAGGCACCTTATCACCTATTTATTATCCCGTGATCTGGGCAAATAATCCTGATATTAATTTTCTTCTCTCAGCCGTGGATCTTAGGGAGCTTATATGCAATTGTGGATTTAAAGAATTTTCCTGGGAGGACTATACAATGAGAGTAATAGAAGAAATTGAGCTTCAGAGGGTGAAACCACGACCAAAGCAGAAGCGACCAATAAACCTTGGGCTAATAGTTATGGATCCTTCATTGAAATGGAAGAATATGGTTCTGAATCTTAAGGAAGAGCGAATTGTGGTGATTCAAGGGATATTTGAACGAGAGCTTGTTTTCTAATTCATTTTTATAAAAGAGAATATGAATTATTTTAAAACAAAATACATTTTATAGAACTAAGAATTTTGAAAAAGAATTAAGGAAATAATTAAAATGCGTGCTGCAATAGTTGAAAAAATAGGAGAAATTGTTATAAAAGACGTACCTAAACCAACTCCTGGGCGTGAGGAGGCACTAATCAAAATAAATACCGCAGGTGTTTGTCACTCGGATTTACATCTATCCAATGGAGATTGGCCTCTGGCGAAACCACCATTTCCTCTGGGACATGAAGCAATAGGAATTGTAGAAGAATTAGGTCCAGTTGCTGAAAAATTTATAAAACAAGGAGACAGGGTGATATTAGGGTTAGGTGGTACAGCAGGAGCATATTGGTGTGGTGCATGTGAATTTTGTCTTGCTGGTAAGCCTATGTTTTGTCCTCAACAAAGGCAATTGATAGGTGCTTATGGTGAATACATGTCAGTTTGGGCAAAAGCTTTAGTGAAACTACCTGATGAGATTGATAACAAGCAAGTTCCATTAGCATGTGCTGGTTTAACCGCATATAGTGCAGTCAAAAAGCTTTCGAACTTCGGAATTCAGATCGGGAAAGTTATTGCCATTATCGGTGCTGGAGGAGGACTTGGTCATTATGGTGTTCAAATAGCCAAAGCTTGCGGATATAAGGTCATTGGAGTCGATATAGGTTCTGAAAAATTGGAATTTATTAAAAAATTAGGAGCAGATTATGCTGTAGATGCGAGTGAAGCTTTGGGGGTAATTAGTAAAGAATTTAAGGGTGTAAGCGCAAGTATCGTATTCTCATCAAAAGTAGCTGGTTTTGAACTTGGTTTGAAATTACTCAAGCGAGGAGGTGTATTAATAACTGTCGGATTGCCAGCTTTTAGTGAAGATAAATTGGCAGTAGATCCGTTTTTTTTCATTTTGAAAGGTCTTCACATTACCGGATCTTTAGTGGGTACTGTTGAAGAGATGAGAGAATTAATTCAGCTAGCTGCGGATGGCAAAGTGAAAACACATGTAGGTAGAATCGCGAAACTCTCAGACATAAATGAAGTATTTGAGGAACTAGAAAAAGCTAAATTTGTTGGTAGGGCTATTCTTGAGATTGAATAAAAGCTAAAATCTCATTAAGTAAATAACAAAAATAAAATGGAAGTTTTTATTATTTTTTCTTCTTTTTTATACGTTTTTCCATCATATTTAGAGAAGTTCTTGCTCTTTTTTGACCTTTCACAGCCCAGTAACTTTGGGTTGGTGCTTGAGCTGATTTTTTTTCTTCTCTATCAATTTCTTCAAGTTCGTCATCTAGATAAGCTAATCCTCTAGAAAATGAATTTCCCATAATAGACAAACCTTCTGACGCTGATCGACGCATTTCATGCATTATAACGCCTCTTAAGTTTATTAATCTTTTCTTTGATTCTTCAGCCTTTCCGGAATAATAACCGCTCCCAGCTCTTTGAATATTCATCATAACGTTAAGTTTTTCGTCATATTCGGATATATATTCATTTTCGTCAGTAGTCACTTTTACTTTATCATTAATAACCCGCATTCTTTTATGACCTTTATTATCAATATATTCTACTTGAAGCTGAACAGGTATTTCCTCATTTACATTTAATCCTTTAGGGGATTCTAATTCTAAGAATAATTCCCGGTCCTCTGTAATTGCTCCTAAGTTTATTTCAGAACCTTTAATTTCACCTTTCGAGCTGAATGCCCCAGTAATATTCGTAATATTAATACTTGGGGGAGCGATAATCTTAACTTTAACATCTTTTCCTATATAATTCATTTGTCGGAGTTCAGAGAAAATTGCTTCCATTTCTTCGCTTGATATTAAGTATAGAGTTCCACCAGTTTTATCTGTAAGTTTTCCTAATGTTTGTAATCCCAATTCATTATTATCTCCAGGACCAGAAACTCCTACTACATCAGCAATAATATTGAATTGATTACATAATTCTGCCATGTTTTTATAGAATTTTTTAGCGCCAATAGCAGTACCAGATAAATTCCCAATTCCTGTGTTTGCTATACCATCAGTTAATAATGTAATTCTTCCTGTATAGCTTAATAAATCAAATGTAGTGATCGCAAAGTATAAGGCTGGTCCCAATGCGGTCATATCCATTGATCTTAAACTCTCAATCCTAATTCTCCACCCATCAGCAAATTCTCCTATAGATCCGAGAAATTTATCTTTTGTGATAGATGCTTTTAATTGTTCTTTCATCCCTTCTAATGAAAAAAGTAAATCACCATGATATTTTAAGGGTTCTTTATTATGTCTTAAGTAATAGTATACCGAACTCTCAAATGCTATTAAGATAAATTTAGTGGTAGGTGAATTTATCTTGAAATCTTTTAATGTTTGAACCAAAGATTTCTTTACAGCTTCAATTTTTGCTCCACTCATGCTACCAGAGATATCTATCACAGAAATGTAGAGATCACCTTCTGTTATATCTACTTTGGTTATTTTTTCTTTTTTTTCAGAACCTTTTTTTAACGCTTCTATTAAAATAAAATCAATATCATTTGGGAGCTTTTCCTCTATTTTAGTCTTGTCTATTGTATTAATTATTCCACAGAACTCACATACATAGTAAGAACCTTTTTGAGGGTCTTCTTGAATTAAATCTGTATCTGTGAAAACAGCGTCACAGTTTTTACATCTAATAGGTTCATTTTTTGTCTCCTTTTTAGGTTTTCCAAGCTCCTTAAAAGCAATTGAATACAAATATGGATAAAGTTCTTTCTTTGATGGTTTCTTATCCAAAAATTTCGTAAATGCTCTATTAAACATTAATTTCACAAATTTCAAAATCTAATTTTTGAACATTACATAGAAAATGGTAAATAAAAAATTAACTACAAAAATCATCTGAAAAAAAAGAAAAGGAATAAAATCCCTCCCTCACAGGGCAGTCCTCAACTGTCTCGTTTTTTTACAGATGATTCATCCTTAATTGGGATTTTGAATATGCTTATCAATAATCGATGTCATCATTTCAATGGAAGGTCTATCTGTTTTATCTTTACCAATATATTTCCAAACAATAATTCCATCTTTATTGATTAAAAATTTACTTGGAACCGCTTGTTTTATTTTATAGTCTTTTCCTCCTCCAGGGGCAAACCAGTAAACACCATATTCCTTTGCTATTTTCGCACCACGATCAGAGATCATATCGACTTCAAAACTATTTTCTTCTTTAAACATTTTCAGAAGCCTTACGCTATCGCTAGCAATTGAGAGTAGCTTTATCTTTCGTTTTTTAAATTCTGATAAATGCTCTGTTAGTAATTTTAAATGTTTTTTACAGTGACTTCACCAGTTCCCTCGAAAAAAATCTATTAAAACACCGTTATAATCCTTGAGAAGATCAATTAAATTAACCTGGTTATTATAAATATCTACAGTGTCTATTTGAGGTGCTATAAAGTTTATTTCTATCCCTTTTGGTCTCGGAGGTTCTTCATCGTTCATAATATTCCATTTGCTCTTATTTAATTTAAATTAATTTGTTATAAACTTTAATAGACTTAAAATGATAGAAGAGAGAGGGATAATAAAAATCAATAATCTTCGAAAAGGAACTCAGTTAATACATCAAAAGCTTTCTCCACATTTTCCCCTGTCTTTGAAGATAATTCTACAAATGAAGCTAAATTATATTTTTTAGCGGCTAGTATTCCTTCTTCGCGAGTAACCGCTCGATATTCATCTAGGTCTTTTTTTGAACCAATCAGCATAATGGGGATATCTCCTGCGTTCTCTCTTACTATTTGAGTCCAATCTGGCAAATGTTCTAGACTCATTGGATTAGTAATATCATACAGAAAAAAAGCACCATTTGCTCCTTTACTATATTGAGAAAGTAGAAACCTGAACCGTTCTTCCCCTCCAAAGTCCCAGATTTGTAATTTAACTGTTTTACCGTTAAATAAAGTTGTCTTAGAATAAAAATCAACTCCTAATGTTAGTTTTAGATCCTGCATGAAGTATCCAGAGATATATCTAAGAGTGAGGGACGTTTTACCAACTGAAGCATCCCCCAACATCATTAGCTTAAATGTGTAATCGTATTCTGTCATTTTCCTCAACGATCACCATACTTCGAGTTCTTATCTAAGCTTTTAGAAGTATTATAATCTTCAAAGCTCAATCATAGCTTTGTGATATTAATAGACCTAATATTAATTAATTTTTGTTTAATATAAACTTAATACTTCAAATTTTTCAAAAATTAAAATAAAAATAATAGAATGTTAAAAAAGGAATGGGCTATTGAACAGGGAATTAATGAAAAATCAAAGTACACAAAAATTAAGGCTAATAATATACCCAAAGTAAAAAAATATCCAAAAAATGTAATAACAGTAGTAAAAGGCACAATAAATGGAGGAACATGATATAATGTGAAAAAAATTGATGAGATTATTATAGAATATGTAATTTTTACTTTTTCCTTAAATTTATTAATTAGAAAAACTCTAAAAAAAGCTTCCTCACAAGGACCTACTAAAACTATTTGAAGCATAATGAGAATAGCTAATTG
>JBHLNR010000173.1:0-7451 GCA_048941385.1 Promethearchaeota archaeon | reverse complement strand
TTTTAATAAATCATCTCTAATTGAAATTTTATGCTTCCCTTCAAAAATTATTCCTTTCATAATGCAACAGGTATTTTTATAATTTTAGATAAGTAGAGATAAAAAAGAATTTTTATTAGAGAATTCCCATACTCAGCATCAGCTTTGTCCCATCAGGAGTTCCAAAGCTTATTTTTACATCTAGTATCGCTGGTTTTCCACAATTTTTAGCTCTTTCAAACGCAGGTTTAATCTCTGTTGGATCAGTGACTATTTCCCCATAACATCCGAAACCCTTAGCACATGTTGCAAAGTCAAAATCAGGCAAGTCTACATCTATATAGCGCTTACCCATAGCAAGTTTTTGACCACTCTTTATCATACCCCATGCGCTATTATTAGCAATAACATAAACTAAATTTTTTAATCCTAACCTAACAGCAGTCTCTAGGTCTTGTATGTTTATCATAAAAGAACCATCCCCAGAGATAGAAACAACCTGTTTATCTGGTCTTGCCAGCTTGGCTCCAATACCATAAGGAATTGAGGTTCCCAATTGGCCCATACATACTGCTTGAAGCGTTGAGATTGGTGGACGTGGTTTATAATAATCTATTTGCTCTATAGCATACACATTAATGTCACCACCATCCAATACTAGAATAGCATCATCATCAATAGATTCTAAGATATCTTTAACTAATCTAATTGGTGTGATAGGGGTTTTATCTCTAGATGCCTTTTTAACTACGCTTTGAATCGTATTTTGTCTAGAAGTAGCTAATGAGTCCAACCATTCACTTTGTTCGATTTTTTTATGGTGTTTAACTTCAGAGAGAGCTAATTTCAAAAATTCCTTACAATCACCTATAATTCCAAGGGTAATAGGTTTTGCTCGCCCAACTATTGAAGGATCAATATCTACTTGAATCATTTTTTGAGAATCTTTCCAAAAGGGCTCATCTCCGTGACCAAGAGTAAATGAAAATTTGCATCCAAGAGCCAATACTACATCTGCTTCCATTGCGGCTTGCATACATGGCCCCGCTGCAGTTGCTCCAATCAAACATTTCGATTCATTTGAAATTGTGCCAATTCCCATTATAGTTGTCATCACAGGTATTTGTAAATACTCAGCAAATTCCTGAAGTTCTTGCCAAGCTTCTGCTCGTGAAACACCACCACCAGATATTATTAGTGGTTTCTGTGCGTCTATTAATAATTTCAGAGATTCTTTTATTGACTCCTCACCTATTGAAGGTTTTTGAAGTGCACGGTATCTATTCGATTCAATTATAGATAGTTTTTCTACTTCAATCTCTTCAAGAAATGCATCTTCATAAATCTCTAAAAGAACAGGTTGAGGACGGCCTCCAGTAGCTTCTCTGAATACCTTCTGAACAGCATCAGGAATATCTTCAACTTTTTGTATACTTTTTTGGTATTTAGTGATTGGTTTAAACATTGTAATCTGATCAAGATTGCCCTGTAATGTAAATGTATCTTGTATTTTAGTATTTACTTGTGGTACTAGTGCGATTAAAGGAATGTTATCTGCCCATGCTGCAGCAACTCCGGGGACTAGATTATTTGCACCTGGACCAGCAGTTCCAAAACATAGCCCCGGTTTATTTGTTACTCGTGCCAATGCATCAGCGGCATGTGCTGCAGCAGACTCATGCCTGAAAAGGATTGTTTCAATTCCTTGTTCTCGACCCCATTTATAAACTGCATCGTACATATTTAAGAATTGCCCACCAGGGATACCGAACATATATTTCATATCTTCTTGGAGTAAACATTTTATTAATACATCTCCCCCATTCATCTTTTTCTTTTCTTCTGACATATTTCCACCTAGTTTAAATTTAAGGTAATAATTTTTATTTTTGTTTTTAGTTTTTAAATTTTTATCTTATAAACCTCCCCTTGCTGTTGCTAACTTCATAAATTCGGGAGTATCATATTTAATTTTGATATCTATTACAGCAGGTTTACCTGCATCTTTAGCTCTATCAAGTGCAGGTGTGATTTCGTTAGGATCAGTTACTACTTCCCCGTAACAACCAAAAGCTTCAGCAACTCGACCAAAGTCAAAATCAGGAAAGTCAGTATCAATATATCGTTTCTGATAACGATATTCTTGTTCAGTCTTGATCATACCCCAAGCATTATTATTTCCTACAACGTATATTAGATTTTTTAAACCGAGCCTTGATGCAGTCTCCAAATCATGAATATTTATCATAAAACTGCCATCCCCTGATATCGAAACCACCTGTTTGTCTGGTCTGGCTAATTTTGCTCCAATACCATAAGGTACAGAGGTTCCTAGGTGCCCCATTCCAATTGCTTGAAGTGTTGAAAGTGGTGGGCGAGGTTTATAAAAATCCATTTGTTCAATAGCATAAACTGCGAGATTACCTCCATCAATTATTAGAATTGCATCCTCATCCATAAATTCATAGATATCTTTAATCATTCTTTCAGGCTTTATAGGAATTTCGTCACTTTCAGCAATTTTAATTCTTGAGCTTACAATTCCTTTTCTGTTATTAGACAAAGAATCTAACCAAGGTCTTTTTTCAACTTTTGGAATTTTTTTGGTTTCTTCAAGAATCTGCTCTAAGAATAGTTTACAATCACCTATAATTCCTAACGTGATTGGTTTACTACGTCCAATAATGGAAGGATCTATGTCAACATGAATTAATTTTTGTGATTTATTCCATAAAGGAGGTTTTCCATAACCTAAAGTAAAAGAAAATTTAGTACCCAAAGCTAGAACTACATCTGCCTGACTTGATGCAAAAAAACTAGCCATACCAATTCCAGATCCTAAAAATGCACTAGATGTGTTTGGAATGGTACCGACTCCCGTTGTTGTAGTAATCACAGGAATTTGAAGGTATTCTGCTAATTCTTGAAGTTCTTTCCAACCTTCTGATCGAGCAACACCCCCACCCGATACGATTAAAGGTTTTTCTGCGCTTAATAAAATCTCTAAAGATTTGGATATTAAATCTTTTGAAATCGCAGGTTTCTTCAATGCCCGATATTGCTCGGCTGCCAAGATTGGCACTTTTTCTTCTTCTATTTGTTCATAAAGAGCATCATGATATAACTCTAATAAAACAGGTCTAGGACGTCCACCAGTAGCTTCTCTAAAAACTTTTTGAACTGCGTCTGGTATCTCCTCTGCTTTACGAACTGATTTTTGGTATTTGGTAATTGGCTTAAATAATGAAACTTGGTCAAGATTGCCTTGTAAAGAAAAACTGTCAGCAAGAGCTATATCAACTTGAGGTACTATAGCAACGACAGGAATGTTATCACTCCACGCGGCACCAATCCCAGGAACAAGGTGTGTTGCACCAGGACCAACGGTCCCAAAACATATTCCAGGAGTGTTAGTCAATCTTGCCCATGCATCCGCAGCGTGAGCAGCAGCTTGTTCGTGACGAAACATAACTGTATCTATACCTTTTTCTCTACCCCACCTATGTATAGCGTCATACATTCTTAATAATTGTCCACCAGGGATACCAAACATATATTTCACATTTTCTTCTAGAAGACATTTAACTAAGATATCGCCACCATAAACTTTTTTACTATTTGTCATTATTATCACTTTCTTTGCAAAAATTAATTAATGATATTATTCTCAATTTTAAAATTTAACTAAATACCTAACTAAAATTTAAATTCTACTAGTGAATTTACAAAATTCTTCATTGAATGAGAAATAGTTTGAATATTGTTATATTTCATATTCAAAATTTCGAGTGAATTAAGAGATTTTAAAATTGGTGGTATTTCTTGAAAGCAATTATGACTCAAATCTAACTTTGAAAGGCACGTTAAATTTCTTATTGAATCAGGAATAATTTCCAGATTATTTCTGGCTAATTTGAGCTTTTTAAGGGATGTAAGTTTACCTATTGATTCAGGTACTGTAGTAGATTCAAAATTAAATTTGCTATATTTTCTAATTGTATTAAGATAGAACTCTAAATTTTTCAATCTTGAAAAGGAATCAAAAATTTCCCCATTTTCTTTAATAAATCCCCAATTAAAAAAATTAAGGTCAAGAATTTCTACATGTTTATTTTTAATTACTAACCAAGGTTCAGAATCTTTGCAATTAAACAGGACTTCAAAATTTTTATAATCAAAAGGATTAACTTTATAGTTTACCTTGTTAATAGAAAAAATTGCTTCCAAATCTAGAAAAAACCTAGCTTCTTCATATACTACTCCTAAATTTAATGCGAGATTCTCCATGAAAATATGTAAGTTACTCTCGATTGCCTCGTGATTGGACTCTTTTCTCCTCTCAAATGTGTCAATAATTGTTTTTATAACTATAGGTGATTTATCATTTTTAGTACTCCATTCAATTGGTTCCAATCCTTCATCTAAAAAGTTCAGGATAATAACCCTTGCTGCTGAAGCTCTCACATTAGCATTTTCATCTGAAATCAAATGATTCTCAAGAATTTTAAAAATAGTATCATCTTGAAAATCAATTTTTTCCAATAGATCAATACTTTTTCTCCGAATTATTGCATCCTCGCTCTCATTCACTAATGAGATTAACAGATCAGAAGCATCTTCCTTATTTAAATCTCCCTTCAAAAAGTTTTGATGTATTTTTTCTGGAGTTACTTCTTCCTTCATGTATCAGTATACTTAATCGAAGTGCTAAATTAAGAAAATTTGAAAATGTGATTTTGTTAATCAACTTATTTCTTAACGATTATAATCTTAAATGAATACAAGTAAAAATAGTTAATTCTTCATAAATGATTTTAATTTAATTGTCGTCAATCTCTTTGATTTTCTTTTTCTCGCTAATTCATAATGAGGACGGTCTAATGAAATGTTAGGTGGAGTCATTGTTAATAGTTTTTGAGCAATCTTGGGATATTCTGCAATAAAAATGAATTCTTCTTTTACTAAAGGGCGTTGCTTGTGAACATTTGCATACCTTACAAGTTCTAAAATTTGTCGTGCTTCTTCATCATCTTTGAACTCAATATTAAAATGATTGTAGCTATGAGTAAATGCTGATATTCCAGAATACTCGCCTGTTGTTACTTTTCTTCCTGTTTCAATCATGATAGTTTCTCCTCGCCCTAATTCATTATAATCATATAATTCGTAATTTTTTCTATCTTTTAGAGCACCATCTGCATGGATCCCTGATTCATGGGCAAAAGCATTATCTCCTACGCCGGGTTGATTAACTGGAATAGGAAACCCAAAAGCATGAGAAGCATAAGTCGCGATTTTCCATGCTTTTGATAGATCTATCCGAGGATCAACCATACCTAAATCTTTTATTTCAGCCCCATGTTTTAAGGCCAATGTGGTTGAAACTAAATCAGCATTCCCTGCACGTTCACCCATACTATTTACTGCTGTATTGATTAGTGCATCTTGCCCCTCTTCAATTACTCCTTTCGCACCCATTATTGAATTCGCAACTGCCATTCCTAAATCATTATGACAATGTAATTCAATGGGTAAATCCACAGCTTTAGTTAAATCCTTCATCCTGAAGTGAATCCGAAATGGTGTTTCATATCCAAGGGTATCACAATATCGGATACGATGAGCACCTGCTTTTCTTGCCGCTAAAGAGAATTTTATTAAATATTCCATATCTGTTCTACTAGCATCTTCGGCATTTACTCCAATAGTTTTTATTCCATAATCTTGTGCTTTTCGAACAGCTGCAACCATTAGATCGATAATATCATCTCCATTGTATTTTCCATGAAATTTCCCATTAATCATTTGTGGAGACGTTGATATTGATAAATTCACATGCTCCAATTGTGTGAGTTCCATTGCCTTTTCTACATCTGATTCAATAGCCCGCATCCATCCTGATAATATGATAGGTTGAAGTACACCTATTTTGGCAAGTTCTAAATTTGCATTAATATAATTTGTCTCGTGAAGTGTAGTGGGAAATCCGATCTCAGACTGGTAAATCCCCATCCTATTTAACAAGATGTTTAATACTGTTTTTTCCAGTTTCGCTAAGCCTAATCGGCTGGTTTGAACGCCATCTCTATTTGTTACATCCAATAGATAAATACGGTTATCCATTATTCAAAACTCGATACATTTTAGAGATTAATAATATAATTCATTGTACATTAATAAAATTATTGAAAAAGTTTTAGGATTTTTCTATATTAAATGGAGGAGAATTATATCAATCAATTGAAAAAGTGAACAAATATGCAGCAATATTCACATTTTTCACTTTATCGTTTAAAAATATAGATTAATTATGTCCAAAATATGAAGTTTCATCATAATATAATCTCTTAAAAGGATTTATTCTTTAAGTCGTTTTATTTATAAACTGAAAACAATTACCATATATAATTATCATTTTAGGTAAGAAATATGCGAACGTATGAACAATATGTCGAAGATCTATTGAAAATGAAACCGAATATTTATATCGGTGATGAAAAAGTCGGTCGAGATGACCCTCGATTACAGGGCGGTATGAATATCATCAAAGAAACTTTTGATTGTGCTTATGATCCTGAGTATGAAGATTTAATGGTAACTATATCTCATCTAACTGGAAATAAAATAAGTCGCTTTTGCCATATTCATCAAAATAAGGAAGACCTACTTAAGAAGCAAATGATGACAAGAGTGTTATGTCATCGCGTCGGAGGGTGTATTCAACGATGCATGGGCATTGACGCTCTAAATGCTCTTTCAATTATTACTTATGAGATGGATCAAGCTCTCGGAACAGAATATTATGAAAATTTTAGAAAGTATATGGAATTCTTTCAAGACCAAGATCTTGTAGCAAGTTGTGCCCAAACAGATGCTAAGGGAGATCGCTTGAAGAGACCTTATGAACAGGAAGATCCTGATCAATATCTTAGAGTAATTGAAACGAGAGATGATGGAATAGTGGTTAGAGGATGTAAAATTAATATAACAAATACTCCATATGCAGATGAGTTTATTGTTGTACCGTGTAGGTATATGAGTCCTGAAGATAAAGATTATGCGGTTGCATTTGCGTTACCTGCTGATTGGGAGGGTGTAAAACTTCTTACTCGAACTGCAAATGTAAGGAAAGGGAAACACCTTGATGCTCCAGGTATGCATATAGGAGATGCAGAGACATTTATAATATTTGATGATGTTTTTGTTCCAAATGAAAGAATATTTATGAATGGAAATGCAGATCCTCGTCAAACACCTTATGCAGGATTTCTGGCATTAATGTTTGCTCATTATCACCGCCATACTTATACAGGGTGTAAACCAGCTATGTCAGAAGTAATCGCGAGTGCTGCGGCATTAGTGGCAGAATATAATGGAATTGAAAACGCTAAACATGCACAAGAGAAGATATCACATATCATAGGAATAGCTGAATTAGTTTTTGCTGCAGGTGAATCAAGTGCTAAACATTC
>JBHLNR010000172.1:0-7469 GCA_048941385.1 Promethearchaeota archaeon | reverse complement strand
GATCCCCACGGTGTAGATTATATGTGGTATACATTAAATAATGGTATAGAGACATATTTCAATGATAATGGCACAGTATCGCAATCAAAGTGGGAATTATGTGGTAATGGCACTGTTTCAATTAAATTTTATGCTAATGACTCGTTGGGTAATGAGGGTTTTTCAGAAGTTATTGTTCGAAAAGAGATTGAATCTCCAAATATTACGATAAATTCTCCCAATGATTTGGATCTCTTTGGAAATACACCTCCCAATTATAATGTAGAAATTAGGGACAGTAATGGTGTTGATACTATGTGGTATACCTTAAACAATGACATGGATACTCCCTTCACTGAAAATGGCACAATATCACAATCGGCGTGGAATGCCTGTGGAAATGGTAGTGTTTCAATTAAATTCTATGCGAATAATACCCTAGGTAACACCGATTTTTTAGAGGTTATTGTTCGAAAAGATATTGAACCCCCTACTATAACAATTAATTCACCCGATCCTAATGATCTATTTGGAAGCACTGCGCCCTCATTTAATGTGATAATTAATGATCCTAATGGAATCAATTCTAAGTGGTACACTCTTGATGGTGGCATTACGAATACCACTTTTATATCAAACGGGATAATAAATCAAGGACTATGGGCCGCTCGAGGAAATGGAACCGTTACAATAGGGTTTTATGCAAATGATTCCTTAGGTAATGAAGGCTATTCAGAAGTCATCGTTCGAAAAGATATTGAGCCACCTTCTATAACAATAAATTCTCCAGTTCCTTATGAATTATTTGGAGAAAATTCTCCTAATTTCAATGTTGAGATTGTGGATAGTAGTGGTATAAATACTCGATGGTATACAATTGATGGAGGTTTAACAAATATAACATTTGGTATGAATACGACTATAAATCAAGGATTATGGAATTTAGAAGGAAATGGAACTGTTACAATCATATTTTATGCTACAGACTCTTTAGGTAATGAAGGGTTTTCAGAAGTTATTGTTCGAAAGGATATTGGTCCTCCTTCAATACTAATTAATTCTCCAAATGATAATGATCTATTTAATGAAACAGCTCCTAGTTTTAATGTTGAAATAAACAGTGTTAATGGTATAGATGCTATGTGGTACTCTCTTGATGGAGGATTAACAAATACGACTTTTACAACTAACGGTTCAATTAATCAAGCAATTTGGGATAATATAGAAGATGGGTATGTTAATTTACAATTTTATGCAAATAATAGTGTTGGAATACGGGGATCTTCTGTGGTATTAATAATAAAAGATGTTGATGCTCCTAAAGTTACAATTGCTACACCTTACAATAACTCATATTGTAATAAAGCACCAATTATCAATGTACATGCATCAGATGTTAATCTTGATAAGGTATGGTGTAAAATTGGGAGTAATAACATCTCCCTTATTAATGACGCTAATTGTGAATTAAATAGTTCCATCTGGAACACTTTGCCCCAAGGAGTTTTCCAAGTCTCTATTTGTGCTAATGATACTCTTGGTCACTTAAATGAGAGCATTATTTTGATGCTCTGTAAAGATACAATTAGTCCAAATGCTCCTATACTATTAACATATCCAGAAGGACAAGTCTCATTACCAATTACATTTGATTGGGAAGATGGAGCCGATCCATCGGGGATTTCTAAATATCGATTAATTATCGACAATGAAGATGATCCATTTGCAACTCCAGGTTTTATTTTTGAAACAAATATTACAAGCAGTTCCTATGAATTGACTGAGTATCTAATTCCTAGAAACTATCAATTTTTCATATATCAAATTGATGGGGCAGGAAATCAAGGAATTGCTGCTCAGGGTACGTTTACTATAGCGGGTACCTCTGGGTCGGCAACGCAATTTCCATGGTGGATAATTTTAATAATAGCAGTACCTTTAGGATTAGCTTTAATTTTAGTTGCTGTGAAAAAATCAAAAAAGAAAGAGATACAAGTGGTAATAATTGACAAGGAGCTAGATAAATTAAAAGAAAAAAGAACTTTATTAGAAACAGAAGCTAAATCTGCCATTAAAGAGTATAATTATACACAAGCCGCAGAAATGTATGAAGAGTGCGTTAAAATATCATATCAATTATACAAGGAAGGGGATAAGATTGAGGAACATAAATATAAAAATTATAAACGTTTAGAATTGGAAGCAAGATCAAAAGCCGAAGCTATTCCTTTAATAAGTGCGTGTATTAACAACATATTAACTAGGTTTTTTGATGAGAACGGAATAAAATTTTATTCAAATCCTCAAATCTATCCTGAAAACCAAGATACGATTAATGCTTTAATTCTCAATGATAAATATTTTCTAAGAAATAGATTCACTGAACTTGATGATAGCTCAGATCTGGCTAAAGAATTGAATCTTGATCCTACCAACTTAGAACATATTAATGCTATACAAATTTTATATGCCATAGATTTATCTGCAGAAGCAATTATTGATTATTGTCAAAAGTTTCAGAATCCGGAGATGATCCTTCATATTGTAGGTATTGAATGGCCTGCTTATAATTATGCTGAAAAAATTAATCTTCCTGCGGATCAAAAAATAAAATATCCAGAAAATATCAGTGTAACTAATCTCAATTTATTTTTCAGAATATTTCTAATACCTGAACAGTATCAAAAAGAACTTCATAAAATATTCAATTTAGAACATGATTTAATGAAATTAAAGGAGTTTTTTGAATCAACAAAAATTGCTTTACATGGTACTGATGAGTTAAAGGACGAGCTTAAGCAAAAAGGATGGTTTTTCCTAATTTAATTTTTTTTTTTTTTTTTTTAAATATATTTTAAATTAGATTTTTAATAGCTATTAACATTGCTTTTAATTGGTTATGTATTTCTAATTGATAGTTTTTTCCAATCTTGAAGAAAATAATGGATCCCATTTTTCTCTCTAATTCCTCATCCATCCGAAATTCATGAATCAATTTTGACCAATCACTTTGTTCTGATACAAGGATTCCTATTACAAGGACTTTATTTTTTTCTAAAAATTCTATAATTTTACTGACGATGTATAACCATTTAGAATTAATTGAATCCTTGTCTCTTGCATCAAATATACAGAAAACGCCATGAGAGTCACTTACATCCTTTAAGAAATAGACACAATTTTTTAATACTAAGCCATTTGAGTATTGATAATATTTTTCATCCTCCTCATCCTTAAAATTGGCAAGTTGATCGTTATTATTTGCCTCAATCATAATTTGCAATGCAGGATTCCAAAGAGGATTCTCAGTGATGAAAGTTAAGACTAAATCTTCTTGGAATTGCAGAATATATTCAATTTCATAAATTAATTCTTGATTTCTTTGTTGTTGAACTAATTCTTTACATCTAGTTATGAAATTATATGAGATTAGTCTGAATGCATCTTCAACATTTTCTCCCGTTAAAGCACTAGTTTCAAAGTATAAAACATTTTTATTTGGAGATCCCGTTAAAGAATGTGACATACTGATGGCTTCCTGATTGGTAATAGCGCGCCTATCAGTTAAATCCTTTTTATTACCAATGATCATTACTGGCAACTCTGGATTGTCTAAAAATTCATTTAACTCCTTGTACCAATTTTTCACATTTTCAAATGATTTTCTATTTGTAAGGTCAAAAACGATAAATCCTGCCTGAGCGCCGTTATAATAAGTTTTCCGATATCTTCGGAAATATTCTTGCGCACCTATATCCCAAAGAGCAACATTAATTTGATTCCCAAAAGATTCAAAATCATGTGATATAATATTGAGTCCTATCGTGGCCCGATAATCTAAGAGAAATCTATTTTCAGAAAATCTACGAATTATAGAGGTCTTTCCTACATTATGATCTCCAGTAATTATAAATTTAAATTTATAACTCCCCTGTGGATCGAAGTCTAACTGATACAACTGGTTCTTCATTCGTTTTGCTTGTTCGGCATCATACCTAAAATTTGGAACAGATAATTGAACTGTTTCTTCTTCTTTCAAATTAATTATCTGAGCCGTTTTTTCTGCCAGAAAATACCCATAAGGAGAATATTGCTCGACTGAAGCCATAGTATTTAAGACAATGCTAAGCATTATTTTTTCATCAACAGATATAAAAATTAATCTATTATTTTCTGTTTCAAACGAGCAGGAACCGAATTTTTTAAAATCAAATTCATACCGAATTCGATCCAATATTGGATTGACAATAGTAGTTAAAACCGAAACTATCTCCATGTCAATATCTTCTCTTGTTTCTCCAGCAATAATCAATCCTTCTTCATCAGATACAATTATAGCTTCAGTTTCTTTATTCAATTCTAAAAAATTGTTAATTAATTCCTTAAAAAGTATGTTTTTATTTAATGACAAAGTTATTCCCTTTTAACGGTTCTTAGTATTAGATATATTAATTTGACATTATGGTACAGTTTATCCCTTGAATATAATATGAATTAATAGTTATTTAAATATGCTTAAGAAAAGTCAGAACTTACAAATATAGTAATATTGAAATTGGAAAAGTAAAAATTAATGGGTTAAAAAACTTTGAATTTCATTTTGGAAATTATAAAAATAATAAAAAAAAGAAGGATAAAAATTTCTAATAAAATTGGTTTCCATACACGTAAGTATCAGTAGATCCGGCATCATAAAATGCCATTTCATTGAATAAGCAGGTATTTCCGACGACAGTATTATTGTTTCCCGCTGCGATACGTATTCCGAATCCATAAAGGATAGTTAGAATCTCAATGTTAAAACAACCGTTTCCATTAATAGTATTATAGCTTCCATCTACATAGATTCCTGCGCTTTCGGTAATATCATTATCCCATTGTATATAATTCCCACTAATTATATTCTTATCTGCGCTAATCCTAATTCCCCACTGGTCAAAAAAGTAAATGATATTGTTACTAATAGTGCTGTAATAGCTAAGAGACTCTGACCAAATTCCATACAATCCAGTGTTAGTAATTAGGTTACCATCTATGATATTACTTATACCTGTCAGTCTAATTCCTCCCGTACCTACATAATTAATAATATTGTCATAGATATGTGCTTTTTTTCCTCCATCTTGCCAGATAGCATAAGCAAGTGAATCAAAGTTGCATTCAATTACCCACACATTATCTGAATTTATATATATTCCCCGTCCTATTGTATTAGAATCACCTATAATGTGTACGTTCCTAATATAAATAGGGTTATCATTTATTTCATTTATCTGAATTATGTTAAGATTTGTGGTTACGACATCGGTTGTATCTATTTTTACATTTTGAATAGTTAATGATCCAGCATTTGTGATATTAAAAGCTCCTTGATTACTTGCACATTTTAATGTTGCACCCACTCCTTGGATTATGTAATTCCCTCCATGATTAATATCAATTGTATTAATTAAAGTTATATTGTGGGTGATTGTTATTATTCCGTACCCTGTTCCAATCGCATTTAGCGCACTTATCATTTCTGTTTCCGAAGAAACGGGATATTCTATCCCTTCTGGTTCCTCAACTGCGAAAGGATCCAAAAATGTAAATATTCCTATTCCCAATCCGGATACTCCAATAATTAACGCGACAATCCCTAAAAGTGAACTTCTGTTATCTCCCATAATATTACACCTCCATTTTATAAATTGATTTGATTATGTGTTCTATTAAAGAAAATAATATTTAGATCATATATATTGAGAGGATGAGATCTAAAAAACTATAGAAAAACTTTTTGGATTTCAGTGGTTTAGACTGCCAAATTCTTTTAAAACATCGTATTCCACGAAATAATTTGTTAAATTGATTACTTTTCACTAATGGATATTCGAGACCTAGAGAAGAGGCGATTGAGAAAATTGTGTAATTCCTGCGTCTCTTTTTCGAAGGGCTGGAATTTAAGGGTATTCCGTAAAAACTGTTTAATCAATCTATTTTTGGCGATTATCAACTTTACTATCTCTTTAATTTCTTTAGGGATATAAACGAGAAATGGTGATTTCTTTTTCCCTTCTATATCAGGGATATAAATTAAGTGAGATTTCAACAAAGTTACGATCAATTTATGGAAATTTTTATCTTGAAATTGTTTTAGATACCAGGCTCTTAGACTTTTAATTGAAATAGGGCCCTTAGATAGATAATTCAAAGTCTTAAGGATATCTTTTTCATCTAATAGTAAAGTGATATTTTCTTCTTCGAGTTTATCTTGTATTTCTTCCTTTACAGTCCAATAAAATTCCTTCAGCCACAATTTAACATAATATTCATTTAAAGATATATTATTATTGCTATTTTGCTCAGACATTTCATCATTTGTATAGAAAGCTGCAAAAATCCCATCTTTTAATTTTAACCATTCTGAGAATTCTATATATAGGCTAAATATTACCTTTTCAGTTTCAATTGAGGGCTGATGGGTAAAGACTGATGAGAGCATTAATGATTCTTTATTTCCACGAGCCCAAAGGGAATCTATCTCAAAATAATAGTTCAGAGTATGATAATTATTAAATGAATAACTGAAAAATTCTTCAGAATTGATTTGATCCATAAGATTAGCAATAAACTTAAAATTCTCGTTTTGTAGGATCTGTTCTGGATATGATAAAAATATAATAGGCCCTTTTTTTCGATCAAAATAGGTTAAAAGAATAAACCACTCCATAAGTTAATTTCTCCTCGAATCAAATATCTTTATTATTTATTTAAGGGGTATATTTCAAACCCAAAAAAAATTATATAATATCCTCATAATACTTTATTTTAAATTAGTATATGAAAACAATGAAGGATGGTTCGGTAAAGGCATTTAAAGAAAGGTTTCTAAAATTTAATCTAACTTTTTTTTTTAATATTTCAGAATTTTATGTATGAAATTCGAATATTTTGAGTTTTAAAGCTTTAGGTTTAATTTTCAAGTAATGATTTTTTCTAGAATAATTATATTTTAATATTTTAGAGTCAATAAGCTAAGTATAGGATAATAACCATTAGAAGAATTCAAAGTGCCTTAAAGAACGAGCATGAAGACAGAGAAGATAAAGTGCCCATTATGCAGTGTTGAATTTATTCCCAGATTCTTCCACCTCGAGAAATTGAAATATGAGGTTAGTGCTCCAGTTCATTTAGTAAATCGGTTCAAATTTAAGGCAACAAATGGCGGGTTTCAACCACCGAATATAGTAAGTCGGTCATGGGTAACAACTTGTCCTGAATGTAAATATATAATCAAATTTGCGGCTGAGATGGGGAAGAAGGAATACTTAGACAAAGATTCGAGATCCTTCTTAAAATTACGAGAATTCAAAGAAAACGGAAAACATTGTGAATACAAGTTCTTTAATCTTGATAAACCCTATAAGGAAGCTCACGATTATAATAAAGACCTAATAGAACAGCTGAATGAAAGGATTCTAAAGGTTATGGATGATTTATTTCTATCC
>JBHLNR010000171.1:1746-7474 GCA_048941385.1 Promethearchaeota archaeon | reverse complement strand
CAGGATTATATTTCATTATGATTTATAATCATGCTTTGAATAAACTATTTTTTATATGTGTTTTCGAAGCAAGATAGGACCCTTTAGTATAACTAAAAGAAATAGTTATAAATAGATTATTATTTTGAAATAGTAGAAATTCTGAAAAGAAAATCTCTTCAACATAATATTTTTTTTCCCAATTTAATATAGAATTAGTAAAAAGAAGAAATAAATACTTACGTTATTACCTACTATCCTCGATTTCTTCTTCGCTTTTTTCCTCCTCTAAAAAATCAAATGGAGGAAATTTCCGTCTTTTTGAAAAGAGCTCTGCTAAAAGCTGTTTTAAATCATTAAACGGTTTCAAATTACCTGAAAATGGAGTATTGGTCACAGATTCAATTTCAGATTTTAACATTTTTTCTATTTCTTCAATTTTTCCTAAATTCCCTTCTGAAAGTAATGAAAGATAGTAATCATTATTGTATTTTTGAAAAGTTAAAAATCGATATTTCTGGAATCCAAGCTTTACTGCAATCCAACGAGGTATAGCACCGGTATTACCTTGTGTGTTAGCAGCAATAGCTTCTATTCTCGCAGTTAGCATAGATTCTTTCATCTCTTTCTCGTCTTCAGGAGTGTTGACTTCCATCTGTAGTTCAACATTCAATTCATCCCCTATTAATAAGGATATAACTCCAATTGACATGGAAGAAAGGCCAAAATAGTCTATACGAATGGAATCTTCTACATAAGGTATTTCTTGATCCGAAAATACTTCTTGCAATTTAAGATATTCCTTTAAAATATAATTAGTTCGTTTTTGAAATTCCAGTTCGATCTGATATTTCTCAAATTTCTCTAGATTGTTAACATCTTTACCTTTGATTAATTCCGAAAAATTATTGAACATTTGTTCAAGCAACCACTTGCCTTTCTTATCCGGAAATTTCCCATAGACTAAATATATTATCTCATTTTTAACATAGAATTGACATTTTTCCTCTTCATTTCTTTCTTCTGAAACAAGCAGCATTTTATCAAGTTCGCCGTCTAAGATACCAGTTGCTATGAAATCAAGATTATTTGTTAATTCTAATAAGTAGGTAAAATTTTGATTACTACAGTACAACTCAGTTCTGTCAACTGAAGTAATTCCAAGTAGCTTTACATATTCTCCCTTAGTTAGTTTGATTTTATCACTTTCAATGGAGACAGTCATAGGTTTTTGTTTTACTTTTACCTTACCTTCCAACTTTGAAGATAATGTTGTAGTTTGAGTTTCAAACTTTTTTGGTTGGATTTTTCCAGATTGCTTAGTTGCTAATTCATGTAACTCAGCTAAAAACTTCTTACATTTAGGACAAAAATGATCTTCAGGAAAAGGTTTTGTAATCTTATACCCGCAAAATTCACATTTAATTAGGATTTGTGATTTTTTTATAGGAATTTCTTTTTCCTTTTTTTTCTTTTTTCCCTTCTTTTCCTTCTTCTTTGGAATCTTCACCAACTCATTTAGAAAACTAAAACAAAAATAATCAAAAAAATTTTAAATATGTTAATTTCTCTTATCACATTACAAATATTTCTTAGCTATTTTAGTGAAAGCTTCAATAAATTTATTATTATCTTCCACAGTACCAATTGTAACCCTTATATAATTATAAAGACCTGGTTTACTAAAATGTCGAACAAGTATCTTCATTTCCCTTAAATCCCAAACAAATTGTAGAGTTTTAGCTTTATCTTCAAATTTGACAAAAATAAAATTAGAATCAGAAGGTAAAACGCTTACTCCTCCAAATTTATTTAATTCATCAGTTAATCTTTGCCTTTCCTCAATAATTTTCTTATTTCTTTCAAAAATTTTTTTGCTATGCTTAATACAAGACAATGCGGCAACTTGACCTAAATAGTTTACGTTATATGGTAATTTTACTCTATTCATTTCTTTAACAATCTCAGGATCTGCTAATGCAAAACCCATTCTTAAGGAAGCTATTGAGAAACTTTTGGAAAACGAACGATTTACTATTAAATTCTTTACTTGTTTTAAAAGAGGAAGACAGGTTTGATTAGAGAAATCAGCATATGCTTCATCAACAACTACTATACCTGAAAAACTTTCACATAATTTTAAGATTGTTTCATTATCAATCGATTTCCCATTAGGATTATTAGGTGAGTTTATGAACATAAGTTTACCATTTGTATTAAATGCGGTTTCTGGTATAGTGAAGTCATTATTTAATTGAATTTCTGTAATTTTGGCGTTATAAAGCGTTGCCAAAACTTTGTAAAATCCATAAGAAGGATAGAATATGACAACTTCATCCCCAGGATCAATAAATATTTTAAATATGACATCTAAGATTTCATCTGAACCATTTCCAATGAAAATTGAATTTCTATTAGTCAAAGTATCTTTATCTCGGAGTAGTACATTTAATATTTCTTTACGTAGTTCAAATGAGGTAGGATCGGGATATAATCTGATTTTTTCATTAACTGCATTCTTTATATCATTTAAAATTTCAGGAATGGGTGGAAAAGGATTTTCATTAGTGTTTAATTTAAGCCAGCCATCTTCCGTGGGTTGCTCGCCAGGTTCATAAGCAGAGTATTTTCTTAAAATTTCTCTAAATATTTCATTTAACCCCATTTTAATAACCTTTAGTTGTTATAAATCAATGGTTTACAATTGATTTTCCTATAAATTTAATAATTTATGTATTTGCTTAATTAAATTTAATCTTTATCTTTTAGCCTTTCTTCGATGGATCTCTTGTGGGCATATAAGCCCTCAAATTCTGCTAATTTGATTGCTGTCGCACTGAGTTCCTCTAAACCATCTTTATCACACTGTAAAATATCAATTGTTTTAAGAAAATCATGTAAGTTCAAACCAGAGTATTTTTTTGCACTTCCTCCTGTGGGTAAGATGTGGTTTGTTCCAGCACAATAATCCCCTAAAGGTATAGGAGAAAATGGCCCTAAAAATATAGCCCCTGCGTTTTTAATCTCGTCTATTAAACCATTGGGATTTTTAACTAGAATTTCTAAATGTTCGGGGGCAATAAAATTACTAATTCTAGTGCAATCTTCTAAATCTTTTGCTTTAATAATGATTGAATTATTTTTTAATGCATTTTCTATAATAACACGTCTTTTGGACTGAAGGACGTATTCTTCAATTAAGTCAGTAATTTTATTAATTAAATCTTCTGAATCAGTGACGATAATACCAACATTATCAGGATCATGTTCTATTTGTGAGAGCAAATCAACAATTACATAATTAGGATCTGCAAATTCATCTGCTATAATTAACACTTCTGAAGGTCCCGCTGGTGCATCTATAGCTATAATATTTGAGAGTAGTTGCTTAGCTGTATTAACCCAAACATTACCTGGACCTACTACTTTTTGAACTTTTGGAACAGTTTCTGTGCCATACGCCATTGCAGCAATAGCTTGCGCGCCACCAACTTTATATATTTTATTGATTTTAAATTCACTAGCAGCAACTAAAATCTCTGGAGATATTTCTTTATTTTTCTGGGGTGGAGTGCACATAATAATTTCATTTATTCCCGCTACATAAGCTGGAGCTGCAATCATCAAAACTGTACTTGGATAGATTGCTCTACCTCCAGGAATATATATTCCGATTGCTTCTATTGGCCGATAAATTTGTCCTGCTATAACACCTTTGGTTATTTCAATACTCCAATCTTCTCGTTTTTGAGCTTTATTAAACTTAATTAGATTCTCCTTAGCACTATGTATTGCTTGTAAAAGGGATGGATCAATATTGATATATGCTTGAGAAATTTCTTCTTTCGGAACTTGTATTTCCTGAATATTTAAGTTTACTCCATCAAACTTATGCGTAAAGTTGATTAAAGCCTTATCGCCTTTATTTTTGACCTCTCTAATAATTTTATTTACAGATTTTTTGACCAATTCTAATTGTGTTTCAACTCGAGGGATATATTGATGTAAGGTATCCTCATTCAGTTTATCAGAATTTAAAATCCTTAGATGGTTCATTTCGATCAAAAAATTTACTGTAGTTCTTCGAGTGGTAAAATTTGACGAGGTTCGTGGACGACTAAACCCTGTGCGTATTTTCTTAATATTGGGATTAAACCTAAAAATTCTTCTTTTTTGATTATTGTATTTATAGCATACCATCCATCAGTTCCCGCCAATTTTGAAACAGTAGGACGTTTTAAAGCAGGAAGCTTTAATAATACTTTATTTAATTTGTCTTCTCTAACATTCATAAAAATATGAAGTTTCTTCTTAGCTTCGATAACACCTTTAAGTAAAACAAGGATATCCTTAATTTTCTCTTGTTTCCATTCATCATTTAAAGCATTTTTATTCGCAATCAAGACAGCAGTAGATGTATCAATAATATCTACGATTTTTAAGTTATTCGCTTTAATAGTCGTACCTGTTGAAGTATTATCAATAATAACATCTACTTCTTCAGGGGGTTTAGCCTCTGTTGCACCAAAGGATAGAAATATTTTTACAGACTCATTTTCTCCCCAAATTTTCCATGGAGTAATGACTAAAGGTTTAACATCGCCATAGAGCTTACGGTAAGTCTCATTTTTGATTAGATAATTCACGGATAAAGTTAGATATTCCGTGGAAATTCGTAATGGTTTTTTTTTCTCAGCAAATTTATTGAGAATATCGTCTAAGCACGAAATATTATCCCAATTATTTGGAGCACATAGCACTATAGAAACTGCTCCTATTTCTAAATCTAGTAATATCTCAACTTCAGCTTTAGTTTCCTTAACCCAATCTAAACCTGAGATTCCTAGGTCAAATTCATCTTCTCCTACTAGATAATTTGGAATTTCTTGTGGTCTCAACAATTTAATATAAATCTCTGGATCTCCCACTGAAGGGCGATAGTCTCTTTTTGATACTGACTTTAACTCTAAACCAGCTCTTTCGAAGAAAATAGCTAAATCTTCTTGTAGGCTTCCTTTAGGAATTGTTAGTTTTAACACTTTTTCACTCATTTAAAATCAATAAACATTGTAAATTTAATAATTTAATGATTCAGAGCTTTATGATTTCCATTCATTACTTAATAGATTTTATTAGCAGAAGATTTTTTTTTTGATGAATTACTAGATAATAATTTGGAAAACTGAATTTTTAAATTTACCAACACTATTTTATTTATATCATAAAATTCGTGAATGATATAAAAATAACTTAGGATGTTGACCAATGACAGAATTCGCTCTTATGTTCAATGCTAGACCTGGTGGAGAAATTATTCCAGTTAAATGGGGCAAAGATAATTTTGTTCCAGATACTTCAATAATAGTAATGGATGAAGGTTCTGAATCCCTATTTTTGTGGCATGGAGTTCAACAAGGATTAGTTGCTCGAAGAACAGCTCTAAGGCAAGCAGAATCCTTAAAGGGACATGGTTATAGTGTGGGTAAAAGCATAATTGGGCGGGATATTAAATCAATAAAAGAAATAGATGCAAGGAAAGTAGGAAAAGTTCCAGAGGATACTCAAATGAACGAAGAACTACAGAGTTTATTAGATAGAAAATTTACAGAGTTAGATAATTTTATTGTTACTTTTCAAACGGGCGTAGCTACCCCTTCTCCGGTAATACCAAAAGTTGTAGAAGCACCTAAAGTTGTAGAAGCACCTAAAGTTGTAGAAGCACCTAAAGTTGTAGAAGCACCTAAAGTTG
>JBHLNR010000171.1:0-1646 GCA_048941385.1 Promethearchaeota archaeon | reverse complement strand
AAAAGAAAGAAGCAGAAATCGTTATTTGATTACAATCAGAGCAATGAAATCTCCATGTCATCACTTGAAATTTCTGAATTATATTCTGAATTAAAAAAAATTGCCTTAACTGAAGGTGCGGGTTCACATGATATTAAGTTAGGAATCTTAAGAGGATTAATAAGGAGAAGTTCACCTTTAGAAACAAAATATTTACTAAGAATTATAACCTCTACATTAAGAATAGGTGTTCAATCACCGACTATAATTGAAGGTTTGGCTCTAGCTTTCACAGGTAATAGAGAAAATAAGGACATTATTGAAAAAGCTTACAGTCTATATCCTGATTTGGGTGAGATTTCAAAAGTATTAGCAGAAAATGGTTTAGAAAAAGTTAAAGAAATAGATATAGATTATGGCACACCTATTCTTAGTATGCTTGCTTCACGAGAAATTTTCACTGAATTTATAAATAGATTAGGTATTCCATTCGTTGCTGAATATAAACTAGATGGCGAAAGACTACAAATCCATAAAATCGGAGATACAGTAATTTTATTTTCTAGACGGTTATTAGATATTTCAGAGCAATATCCTGATGTGTGTAAAACTATACAAGAAAATATCAAAACCGCAGATGTAATTTTTGAAGGAGAAGTTGTTGCTATGGATCATGTTTATGAAAAAATGCTTCCATTTCAAGTATTAAGTCAAAGACGGAGAAAATATGATGTTGACGATATTATAAAAGAAGTACCAGTATGTTTATTTGTTTTTGATCTATTAAAATTGGGAGATGAATCTTATGTAGATAGATCTTTCAAGGAGAGAAGAAAGAAACTTGAAGAAATAGTAGAAGAAAGGGACGAGTTAAGATTAGTAAAGTCGGAGTTAATTAATTCTACAGATGAATTACTTGAGTTCTTTAACAGCGCTAGAGAAGAAGGTTGCGAAGGAATAATGGCTAAATCAATTAAAGAAGATTCTGTATATCAAGCTGGAAATCGTGGTTATAAATGGTTAAAACTAAAAAGTTTAGAAGGGGGTAAACTAAAGGATAATGTAGATGTAGTTTTAGTGGGGGCTTTCTATGGGAAAGGTCGTAGAACTGGTGTATTGGGAACATATATAGGTGCGGTATATGATCCTGAGAATGATAATTACATAGCTTTCACTCGCTTTTTTTCAGGGATTAATGATGAATTATCAGAGACACTCACTAAAGAGATGGAAAATTATCGGTTGGAAAAAAAACCAAAAAATGTTATTTGTGAAGATAAGCCTGATATATGGTTATACCCAGAGGTAGTAATGGAAATTACTGGTGATGAGATAACAATAAGTGAAAAGTTCATTACGTTGGGATATTCAATGAGATTTCCCGTTTTTCAAAGATTACGCCCTGAAAAAGGTCCAAAGGATATCACAACTGTACAGGAAATTAAAGAATTATATGATACACAATGAATATTCAGAAACTATTCTAAAAATAATAAATTTTTACCCCATTATTTTCTAAATCCTTAAGGATTTTTGGGTCCATTTTCAAATCGCTTTCCCCTAAATATAATTCCTCTAATGATTTCAATGATTCTATTGATTTTGGAAGGAAGTTTATCTCATTTCTTGATAAATTTAGATACTTTAGATTTAGAAGATTACCAATG
>JBHLNR010000022.1:0-32467 GCA_048941385.1 Promethearchaeota archaeon | reverse complement strand
ATACTAAAAATGTATAAAAATTGGATCATATATTAAAATTAATCATAAGTTTAGTAAGATATAATAAATTCCAACCATTTAATGATAGGGTTTACAGGTAAGCTATCCTCTATTAGATGGAAACTATTTCTGTTAACAAAAAATGGAATTACAAACCTAGTTTGATATTAATGACCTTTAATTTATCTACTTACTTCATAATTTATTGTGAAAAAAACGGATTATTTAAATCCGTGATTAACTATTCTCTAAGTGAAAGATCTTGGGAAATATGATATTTGCCAGAGCACCGGTTCGTATATGCGATATTGGTGGTTGGACTGATACCTGGTTTTGTCCAAAAGGGGCTGTGTTTAATATCTCCATTGGGCTTTATAGTTCTATTAGAATTTCCCTAAATTATTCTAACAAGATAAATATTTTTTCAGAAAATCTAAATCTGCGATCGAAAATTGAAGATATTAACAAAATTTATTATGATGGAAACCTCGATTTATTAAAAGCCGCAATTAAAAGAATGGAAATTAAAGAAGGAATGGATATTTCCGTTAGAACAGAAGCGCCTCCGGGTTCTGGAACGGGTACAAGTGCAAGTATAATGGTAGCATTAATAGCTGCTTTAAATCACGTCTCTAACAAAGACTTCACACCTCTCGAAATTGCGAAATTAGCTCACCAAATTGAAACAGAAGAATTAAAATTAGAAAGTGGTGTTCAAGATCAATTCGCAGCTGCCCAAGGTGGTATTAATTTTATGGAAATTTTTTATCCTGAAGTGAAAATAACACCACTTAAGATTGAAGATAATATGAAATATGAGTTAGAAAAAAATTTAATATTAGTTTTTCTGAGCTCGCGAAGTTCAAGTGAAATGCATAAAGCTGTAATCAAAAATTATAATAAAGGAGATCTCTCCACTCTGGAATCATTTGAAATTATTAAAAATTGTGCTTATGAGATGAAAAAAGCAATAGAAACAAAAGATCTTAATTATATGGGGGAACTAATGAGTAAGAATTGGAATGCTCAAAAACAGCTACACAAATTAATGGTCAACTCCATTATTGATAAGGTAGAACATATAGCGATTAAAAGTGGAGCATTAGGGTTTAAAGTGAATGGTGCTGGGGGTGGAGGGTCTGCTACTATATTAGCTAATAATGGTATGGAGGATATATTAAAACAAGAGTTAATTAAAAACGGTTTTCAATTACTCCCTGTAAGATTAGATTTTATGGGTGTTCAGACTTGGATTAATTAATTTGGCGGGATTTATTCCTTTAGAGCTTGTAGGGTAAAACTAAGCCCTTTTTATAGTTAAGATATAAAAGATTTATATGATCATAGAAGATCAAGTTTCGTTTCCATCTAAGCTAAAGAGATATAATTATTGTTCATTAATACATAATCTATTTGTTTTTAATAAATCTGGTATTTGCTTTTATGGGCGAAATTTTACGAATTATATCAAAGTTGAGAAAAATTTAATTTCTCCATTTATCACTGCTCTTATGTCATTTGCCAAAGAGATGCTCAAAAAGAAATTTCAGACTATAGAAATGGATGATATTAAAATTGTGATATTTGAAAAAAATATGATATATTATGGGGTTTTATGCGATACATTTGAAAATTTAACTGTATTAGACGAGATTATCTCAAAAATTCATCAAAGGATCATGTCTTATCTTATTAAGAATAAAATCAACATTGACGCTGAAATTATATATGATAGAGAGTTAAATGAAGTAATTGAAGAGGTAATAACTAATATCTTAACATATGAATTGAGTACGCAAAAAGAAATAGAAATTATTTCATACCTGAAAAACGTTACCTCAACAGATGATATTGAGGGATTAATTTTCTTAACTGATGGAGGAAAAGTAATTTATTCTTCATATAATAAGTTAGAATTAAGAAAATTTTTAAGAGAACTCGATTTTCGTGTAAAAATTTATAATAATTCAATTCTAAAGCTGTTTTATACTTTTAAAGACAAAAAGTTTATATTTTCTGAGTATGTGCTTGAAACCTATTTTATTATATTGGTATTTAATTCAAATGTAAAATTTGGATTAGCTGAACATTATTTAAATAGATCAGTAAATAAAATAAAAGCTACGATCTCAAAATAATAAATACCTAACCTTTGGAGGATTGTCCCATAAATTTTTCCATAAATTTTTAAGTTGTACTCTCTTGTATTAAGAGAAAAACTCCAAAATAATAGGATTTAATTTATTAATTATAAAAGCGAAATTAAAAAATCAATCAGTATAAACTTAAAATAAAATTTATCAAATGTGAAGAAAAATGGCAAAATCAGAAGAAAATTTATTAGCCGCATTTGCTGGTGAATCTCAAGCAAATAGAAAATATCTTGCTTTTGCTGAAAAAGCAGATAAAGATGGATTTCCTCAAGTTGCAAAACTTTTTAGAGCCGCAGCCGCAGCTGAAACTATCCATGCTCATAACCATCTAAGAGAACTTGGAGGGATTAAATCAACCATTGAAAACCTAAAAGAAGCAATAGAGGGAGAACATCATGAATTTACAAGTATGTATCCTGAATTCATTGAAAATGCTAAAACTGAAAATAATAAAGGTGCTGAAAGAACATTTAAGTATGCAAATGAAGTAGAAAAGATTCACCATAAACTCTACGAATCTGCTCTGAAAGCAGTTGACAGTGGGAAAGATTTAGAGAAAAATGATATTTACATCTGTCCCGTTTGCGGTTATACTCATGAAGGAAAACCACCTGAAAAATGCCCCGTATGTGGAGCATCAAAAAAAGTATTTAAAAAGATAGATTAAAACTTTTATTTTTTTTATTTTATTTTTACCAGGGAGAATATCCTTCCTTTATTTTTAATAAATACTCGTCAAAAGAGAAGCTAAATTTTTTTTCAGCTGTTTTTAAAGCTCCAAAATTCGCCCCATTATCATAATAATGAAGGATTATATCTGAAACTCTTTCATCTCCTAAGGAAATCATTGTTTGAAGCCGTGCATTTTTTATAATAGTTTTAAAGTCTAAAAATTTCAGTTTTACAGATGACAGTTCTTTTAATCCTTTTTCTATTTTTTGATATTTTAAGACTAATTTTTGAATTTCTTTTTTAAAGTAAAAGTCAACCTCCTTTTGATATGGAGTATTTAATTTTGGGACAAGAGGATTTACATTTACTCTTAATGACTTAGGTTCAAATCTTAAATTATTAATTTCTTTTATTAAGTTAACAATTTCATCAATATCATTTTCACTTTCGTTAGGCAATCCAATCAAAAAGTAAAACTTAACATTCTTTATTTTTGAATCTCTAATTTGAGATAAAACAGAAATTATTTTCTCATTTGAAATGATTTTGTTTAAGGAGTATCTTAGCTTTTCTGAACCCGCCTCTGGAGCGACAGTAATAGTTTTTATTCCTCCAGATTCAAGTAATTGAATGATATCAGGAGTAATATGATCAATCCTCAGCGATGGTAACGTTAATCTTTTCCCCTTATTAATTACATATTCACAGATCTGTTTGAATTTGGGATGTGAGGAGACACAAGAACCAATAAGACTTATGGTATTAAAATTTGAACATCCTATTGCTCTATCTACTGCTTGAATAATATTTTCATAACTCCTATTTCTAAAGGGGGAATTATGAAATGATGAAATACAAAACTTACATTGATATGGACAACCTCGATTTGTTTCAATAAAAAAATTATTTTCAAAAACAGAGTCCTCTGAAGATGCTTTTGAGAGTAATTGAGGAATTGGTATGGGGGAATTATCTAAATTCTTAAGAATTGCTCTTTTTGTTGTATTATTTAATGACGGTATATATACTCCTTCAATTTTCTGAACTAGATCTATGAACTCGAGGTAAGAAATTTTTTGATTTTTATAATTTCTGAAATTTTCAAAAAACTCTCCTAAATTTGGTTCAGCATCTCCAAGAAAAGCCAGATCAAATATTTTACTCAAGGATATTGGATTCGATGTAATCACTGGTCCTCCGCCAATAATTAAAGGAAATTGTTTATTTCTATTAGAAACTGATTCTCGTCGCTTTAAAAAAGTAAAAGGAATATTAGCTTTCTCTAAGATCCAAAGAACATTTTTAAAGTCATTTTCAAAATGTAATGAAAAACCCAATATATCAAAATCCCTCGGTAATACTCTATTTTCGATGGAACGTATTGATCCCTCTGATGAAAAGTCTCTTGAGGCGGGAAACCTTACTTTTTCGGGTAAAAATATTAATTCACAAGCAATATTTTCATAAGAATTAATTAAGTGATAAAGAAGTCTCATAGAATATGACGACATTCCTATCTTGTAAACATTAGGATATATTAATCCAAAAGAAAAATCTATTTTTCGCCAGTCTTTTATAATTAAATTTTCGGTGGACATATATATGCTTATTCAGATTCACGTTCAATTTTAATTTTTTTAATTTCTTCAACAATTAGGGGTAACACAATACCGGTTTTCTGGGTAAGCACAATTTCAGCTTTATCATCTAAATAGGTGGGTTCATCATTTACAATAATCAATTTACCTCCTCCACTAAGAGTATATAAAGGTAAATCACAGACTGGAGCTACAGTTAATGATGACCCAGCGATTAACATTACATCTGCTTTTTTTGCCAAATCAATTGACATATATTTTTCAAATTTGGGGAGATCCTCACCAAATAACACAACAGAAGGTTTTAAAGGTGCTCCGCAATAATCACAACCCGGAGATGATCTTCTACCTTTTTTTAACTTATTTAAAACTTGTTCTTTAGTATAACTAGCTCGACACCCAAGGCAAGAAAATCTATTGATGTTACCATGAACTTCATACACTATTACTGCACCAGCTTTCTGATGCAGTTCATCTACATTTTGAGTAATTATGGCTTTTATAATTTTCAATTTCTCAAGTTCAGCGAGAGCAAAATGACCTGGATTTGGTTCAGCATTAAACAAAGCTGGAGCGATATCTTCAGCTAATTTCCAAAATTTCGAGGGATCTTTTAGAAAAGACTCAATGTTTCCATAAATATCTGGTTTATATTTTGCCCAAATTCCTCCTTCTCCCCTAAAATCGGGTATACCAGATTCTGTTGAAATTCCAGCGCCTGTCAATACAATAGAATGTTTTGAATTCAACAACAACTCTGCGGCTTTTTTAATTTTTTCCTTTTTAGACATTTTCAATAATATATATTTTGAAAAATTAACGCTACTTCTCTTATTTAATTTTTTAAGAGTAATATAGCTAATAAAGTTATATATACGATTTTAGAAGAAATAAAAATTCTGAGAGGTAACAGATTTAACAAAATTAACAAAAATTAAATTAATTAAAAGTATTAACCATATAATAACTCACTAATGTTCATTTCAACTTCTTAGAGTTTTTTCTATGATTAATGGTTTTACAATTATTTTAGAAGAAGATATCCTTTATTGTTCAGATCGAAAAAAATATAACTCTTTTGAAGTCATCCTTTTTTTAGAGAAGTTACTACGTAGTATCAATCCAAGGAATACTTGGCGTTTGAAAAAAATCTGTTTGAAAGATGGAAAAGTAGGAAGAGAAAGAATAATTGTAAAGCATATAGTAACAAAAAAATTTCAAAACTTATTCTTTTGCATAATAGGTGATTTTGACGTAGGATCTCAAGAAACTTTTAAGATCGTCAATGAATTTAGCAAACAAGTTAATAAACAGTATAAAAACCTAGCTGAGTTAAAAAATGCTTCTGAAGAACCTACGTTTAATGATGTTGTAACTCTCATTGTTAAATATTTAGAAGACAAGTATACAGAACCTTTAGAAGAAGAAATTATTTTTGATGAAGATGAAAATAACGTGAAAAATACTATTCTTTATGCAGGTATATCATCTCAAGGATTGCCTATAATTTCTCAACTTTTTGATACAAACCTTCTCATGAATTTAGTGAAAGAAGATACCAATGAAAATATCGAGCTTTTCACGTCAGATCTTTCTGCCAAGTTAGAAACAATTTCAATGAACACTCAAATTAGAGCTAAGACAAATATAAAAGAAATTCACTTTATTGATACTGAAGATTCTAAGAATAAAATGATAATTTTATTTGGAAATATTAATGGTTATTCATTGGATTTTATTGCTTCAGGGAATTTTTATAAAATTAAAGAAATCTTTAAGCAGTTTAAAGCTAAAATGGTATTAGATGCTATTTTTCAAAAGGAATTTGCAGGAGATTTAAAACCTTTTAAACATTTAAATCAACATCTTAGTGAAATTGTTAAAGAATTTGATGAATAAATAATATAAATATTTCAAATTTTACCAATGAAAGCAGTCATATTAGCTGCAGGTGAAGGAAATAGGTTAAGACCTATAACAGCTTCAAGACCAAAACCTATGATTCCATTACTCGGAAAACCTCTCTTGGAATATATTTTTATCGGATTAAAAGAAGCAGGAATATTAGATATTATATTAATTGTTGGTTATAAAGAACAAGTAATTAAAAACCATTTTGACAGTTTTTCTAGGGATAATAATATAAAAATTGAATATATAACTCAAAAAGAATATTTGGGTACAGCTCATGCTACAGCTCAAGCGAGATTTTCTATTAAAGATGAATCTTTTCTAATGATGAACGGAGATTTGTTTGTTGATTCAGAAGTATTTAAAAATTTACTCCAAGAATATAAAAAACATACTAATGAAGGATTTATCACCTTATTGGAAGTGGATAATCCTGAAAATTATGGAGTTATTTCACTGAATTCAAAGGGTTATGTAGAAAATATAACAGAGAAACCATCTCCTGATCTAGGACTAGGCAATTTAGCAAATGCAGGAATATATATTTTTAACTCTTCGATATTTAGAGCAATTGAAAAAACGGGAAAATCAATTCGTAAGGAATATGAAATAACCGACTCAATTAGGATAGCAATTAAGGAATTTGGGGCAAAATTCAAAGGTTTTATTCTCAAGAATAATTTTTGGAATGATATTGGACTTCCTTGGCAACTTTTTGAAGTAAATAAGTATATTTTAGACAAATTGGAGTCAAAGAATTTAGGAATAGTGGAAAAAAATGTTTCGATTAAAGGAAATGTATATATAGGGAAAGATACAATTGTCAAATCCGGTTCGTACCTTCAAGGTCCCTGTTATATCGGAAATAATTGTCTTATAGGGCCAAATGCATTTATTCGACCATATACATCAATAAATGATAATTGCCATATAGGAATGAGTGAAATTAAAAATTCATTTGTTTTTTCAAATTCAGCAGTTCCACATTTTAATTATGTAGGAGATTCAATCATATGTGAAGATGTTAATCTTGGTGCAGGCACAAAATTATCTAACTTACGTTTTGATGATCAAACTATAAAAATGAATATAAATGGAAATCTAATAGATTCTAAACGTAGAAAGTTGGGTGCAATTTTAGGTCCGAAATCTCAAACAGGAATAAATGCAAGCATTATGTGTGGAAAAATAATAGGCAATGGGTCTATTATCGGAGCACACACACTAGTAAACGAAAATGTTCCACCGAATTCACTGTACTATCAAGATTCTAATGGGAAAATAATAAAAAAAACAAATACTATTTAAAATTTTACTTTATTGAATTGTAATATTCATTTGTTCTAAGGATTTTTTATTTTTTTAAATTTCCGTAATAAATCCCTGAACTTTAATTCTTTTCCCTCATAATTAAGCTCTTTAAGTGCTTGCTCTTGATAGGCAATTAAGAGTTTAGTAGAGAAATTTTCCCAATCACGACAAATTGCTAAGGTTTCTGGATCATTCCTCAAAAGACTATCATGAGACATAATTCTTGTGAATTCTGCTGTATATTCTTCGATTAGATCGGAATCAGCTCCTTTAAGTAAATCTCTACAAATATCTTCTAAAGGATACCAATCTTTTACTCTTGAGATATCTCGATGAATTTGGGTGAGAAGAACGTTTCTGGGACCTTCCCATAGTTCCATTATCATAGAATCACGATGTAATCGTGGAAGTGATAAGAAATCTTCCATTATCCCATGTCCACCAAAAAATGAAATCGCTTTCCGTATCATCGCGGGAGCTTCATCTGCCACTACGATTTTTTGTAACATCACTAATTGCATTAATCGAAATCGTCGTTTGCGGTCCTCAATATCATCTATTTTTTCTAAATCTTTTATTCCACTAATTAATTCTTCTCCAAAATGAATATATTCAGAATAGATTTTAAACGCTCCAGCCGAACTTCTTTTAGCAAAATGCTCCAAATCATTTATTTGATTTATCATTAGTGGAAATGAAGATATAGGAACACCAAAAGCGGTTCTAAATTGTGAATATAAAGATGCTTCTCGTGCAACACGTAAAGCTCCTGAAGCCATACCAAAAGCTACATGAAGTCTAGACAGTGAAAGAACAATTCCGACTATATCCGCTAAACCCTTTTCGAGTGGACCTATAGGGTATGCAACGGCACCATTATAAGTAATTTCTGCTGTTGGTAATTCTGCTGTTCCTAGTTTTTGTTTTAACCTATCGATTGTAAAGGAGTTTCTTTTTTCTTTTTCCTTATTTCCAGGAAGCCAAGAAGGAACTACAAATGCAGCAATTTTAGTGGATGATTCTACTCCTTTAGGTTTAGCGGTAACTACTGCATAATCAGCATGAGTTGCTGAACAGAAAAATTTTTGACCATATAATCTCCAACAATTTGATACTCCATCAGGACCTTCTTCTTTTTCGAAGACAGCTTCTACGAGATTGGAAGGAACATCACTTCCCCCCTGAATTTCACTTACAAATTGAGCTCCTCTAGCATATTCTCCTTTTCTTCCATCTCTTATATGATTGAGAATTTCACTTGATTCCGGACTCATATTTTTCTCATATTTCTGCATTAATTCAACAGCGCCATGTGAACATGCCACGGGACACATTACACCTGATTCTCCATTCTCATATAGCAAAAACATTTTGGTAAATCTACTCCAAGGAGTATTTCTTGCAGGATCAAAAAGACCAAGACTAAAAACTTCTTGTTCTAATATCTCAGTTTCCAAACAACGCTCTATTCTATCTATTCTATGATTATGAGCATCAAAGTGTTTAAGCTTTGTAACTTTTATCCTATTTTCCAATTCATTCGCTTTATCAGCAAGATTTCTAAATCTAAAAGAAACATAATCAGATAGAGCTCTGAGGTCTCTATCAATTTTTTCAAACTCATTCCCTGTATATTTCTTTACCAAAGCTTGGAAAAATTCATCATCAGAATAGTAATTAAAATTTTCTCTTACAAATAAATAGTCATCAAAATTATAAGGATTATTTCGGTTTCCTTCTTGATCTGACATAGTTTTGTTCAAATCCACTATATTTTAAGGATTATAAAAATTATAGTCTAGAATTAGTATTTATATATAATGATTATATCGATTATATTGCGTAAATAATCGAAGGTTTTAAGGATTAAATGTAATACACAATAAATTAGGAAGTTTCCTCTTCTAATTCATTATTTCCATCAATATCTGATGAAAATCCTTCCTCTTTTTCCTCAGAAGAGGCTACATTAGCTTTAGTTTGAGCAAGTTTCTTGACATTTATTCGCTCGGATCTTCTTATTTCTGATTTTCGTGATCTCTGGACTTCTACTTCAACAATATCAAATTGATCATCCGGAATTACTTTGTCTTCACCACCTTCAGGTATAGTTATCAGTTTACTTTTAACAATAACGCAATTTGTAAGAGGATAAATTGTTTTAGCAACTCTTTGAATTTGATTTTGAAATTCTCCATAAATTATTCCTGCTATGAATTTTTCATGATTAAGTGATTTGGCAAATTCTAGAAGAATCTCTCGCATTATTTTTCGAATCAAAACAATTTGAGAATTTCTTGCCCTTTTTAAGGTTGTACAGATTGTAGTTATTCGAAAAACATACTTATCTTTAGTGGTTAAATTTAAAATAGTTTGGATTTTTGAACTTCCTCTCCCAATTAATGAACGTATAAAATCATTTGTATATTGATGTCCAATAAAAATGGTATTGCATTTTTTTGCTTCATTATTGACTTCATTAATCCGAAATTTTAACTTCAAACTAATATCAGAATATTTCATTGTGAAATCATAAAGAAGATTCTCAACAGTTCTTCCCATTATATTATCTTCGATACCAATAATTTCACCAATTGGTTTAAAATTAAATATCTTTGGCGTGACTATTTCGAACCATGATTTATCTTTAAATGTAACTTTTTTTACTTTTGGCTTTTTTTTTCTTGCTCTCGAACTCAACCTTTATCCTCCTTTATCTTGCAACTAGTGTTCTAATCTTCTCTGGATCATATTTAAAATCAGTAGCTAATGCTTTTTTCTTCTTATAATATTTAATTAATCGATATATTTTTGATTCCGTCCGATTAAGCCCTTTCTTAGCTTCTAAATCTTTATGATTATTTTCAAGATGTTTTCTAATATTTAGTGCTTTTCTAACTAAATTTGCTAAATCTTCTGGAAGTGGGTCTTTAATGTCATTAGATTCTAGAATTTGGCTAACTCTCTTACCTGTTACAATTTTTACTAATGGTACTCCACGAGAATCTCTCATAATGGTACCTATCATCGATTTGGAATGACCTCTTCTAGCTAACTTAATGACCTCATTCTCAACTTCGTCAGGTGATAATTCAACCCATACTGGTTTCTCTAATCTTGCAGGACGAGTGCTTCCTGCTTGACCTTTTTTCCTGCTATGCATACGTGCCATTTTTCGCTCAACTGGTCGATTGCTTTACAGAATTTTTGATTTATATTATACCATAAATAAAGAAATATACAAAATAAAGTTTTGGTTAAAGCTGTGGAAAAGTACTAGATTTACTACTTACCATTGAAGAAATATTTATCACCTAAAATTAGATCTTTTTGAAAAATAACTTAAAACACAGCATAATTATATTAATTATGACCGATGAGGAACACATCATTCATTTTGTTACTGGTAATAAGAATAAATTCCTTGAAGTATTTGAAATATTTAAGAACAAGAAAATTGAATACAAATTAATACAAAATACAATTAAAACAATCGAGATACAGGCGCAGACACTGAAAGAAGTTGCGTTATATAAATTAAATAGTATAAAATCCAATATTGAAGGATCATTTTTCATAGAAGATGCTGGACTTTTTGTGGATATCCCACTGAATGGATTTCCTGGAATATATTCATCATATGTATTAAAAACTATAGGTAATGAAGGAATACTTAAATTAATTAATAATTTTAAAGACTCAAAAGCTCATTTCTCAGCAGTAATTGCCTTCTATTTTAAACCATTGGACAAAATCATGCTATTTGAAGGAATAGTTGAAGGTAAGATTTCAAAAATTATAAGGGGTAAAGGAGGATTTGGATTTGATCCTATATTTATTCCAAATATCATCCCAAATAAAACATTTGCAGAATTATCTATAAAAGAAAAGAATAAAATATCTCATAGAGGACAAGCATTAAATAAGCTAGTGAATTTCTTAGAAAGTTTGCCGAAAGATGTCCATTATAGTTTGTCTTGATAATTTTATTAATATTAAATAAGTTCCTAAAAATCCAACTGAAATTGAGATAATAAAAACCCTTAGAAGAGTATCCATCGGGATTTTGAATATTACAGGCATTTCAGTCATTAATGCCATGTTTGTTTCAAGTAAATAGCCGGTGTATGTCCCTATTAGTGTTCCCAAAATACCAGAACCAACTAATAGGATTAAGCTTTCAACTAAGAACATGTTTCGCACATTGCGTGTTTTCATCCCCATAGACCGTAGAATACCAATTTCAAATTTTCTCTCTAACATAATGGCATACATATTACTGACTAATCCAAAAATACTAATCATTATTGTGAATGAGAGTATAAGTTCCATCAAAAAACTTTGTCTTTCTGTCATCTCTTCCATAAAGTTAATTTTTGAGATAGCGTCATCTATCACTATATCCTTATCTTGATACATCATCCTGATATCTTCTTTTGTTTCTTTAATATTCTCTTCCGTTTTTTCAATTAAATTTATAAAAACTTTATCCACTATCATATTAGGCTCTCCAGGATTTTCGATTTTCATCAAACGCATATAGTTATCTAACGAAACCAATATTCCACCACCCTCAGCAGAAATTTCATTGCTTCTAAAGTTATAAAAACCAGGAATTCCCCCAGAGATCCCTACTACAGTTAAATTATATGGTTTTCCACTATCATCAGGAATAGAAGGATCATAAAAGGTTATTCGTATTTTTTGACCAACTTCTCTTATACCTACTACACTAGCAATTGATTTTGCGATAATACAAGTATCATTTTCAGCAAATAATCTATTAAAAGAATAGCCAGTGCTACTCTTATCACTCTTCCAAATTAACAATTCCTTATCTATTAAATCAATGAAATCCTCATTAATCCCTATAAAGCCAGCATCCACCACATCGAAATCCATCATATCTCCTGCTGTTGTCCTAATTTTCATTTCCTCTTGAGCCGCATAAAACTCAAAAATATCCATCAAGATCTCTTCTGATCCTCCTGCACTAAAACTCACTTGACCTTCACTTATATCAAAAATTGCAGCTAAAGTTGCTTGAAAATCAAAAGTATTATGAAGCGACATAGCAACACTTTCAATACCTGGTAAATTTATGAGTTCATCAACCATTTCCATTGTTAAAGCGCTTTCTTCATCATACAATTCCTGATTTAATAAAACTAAATCTGAACCATATTGAAATTTAAAAGTTAGAGCCATATTTTCAGATTCCATCTCTGTTACACTTGTGATGAAGAAAATAAATGAAAAACTGATAGCAAACATAATAACTGTACTTGTATTACGACGTCTATACCTTTTTAGAGAAATACTGATAATATTTTTATATTTTCTTATAAAAGGAGATATAATTCCTAAAAATACCTTTTGTATTATAGGAACTATTCCTATCGAAGCAAATACTAATCCTATTAATATTGCTGCTAATAACCCAACAAATAGAGATGATGTTAATAAAAAATCACCAGTTACAAAGATATTTGGTAATAAAACAAAGACTATCATTCCTATAGTTGCAATGGCTATACCTACAAGAAAACTTTTAACATTCATACTACCCTCTTTTCTAATTTCCCAACCTTCCTCTTCAGTTCTAAAAGGAGTAATAGATTTTATCAGATCTATCCTTGCTGTTTTGAGTGCAGGAAGTAAGGCGACTCCTAATGAGACTAACGTACCAATTGCGAATGTTATATAAATAGTTTGAGGCCTTATTATCCAATCTACATCAGAAAAGGCAAAATCAAAATTATAGAGTTTGAATAATACTCGAGCTATTGGTCTAATCAATGATATCCCTAAAACCATTCCAATAATTGACCCAATTAAACCCAAAATTAAGCCTTCAAATAGTACCATTTTTAAGGTATATAGTTTTTTACCACCTACAACTCTTACAATTCCAAACTCTCGCACTCTTTCTTCAATAGAAGTGGAGAGTATACTATTTATTAAAATAGCTGTGATAAGCATTGAAAGAATCGTGATAAACCAAAAGACTATAGTGACAGTCATTAATATGAATTCTCCACCTTCAAGTTCTTCTAATTTTGGGAGAGTTATTGTGTATTCATTGATATCCAACCTATCTTGAATTCTTGCACTTATTTTCCGTAATCTCCGTGTCGTTAGATCAATATTACTGGCATCGTATACACTTCTTGGATTTTCTATTGTCCCAACTATAAAATTAATTTGACCATTCTTGTTTAATAATGTCTGTGCTTGTTGTAAATTCACTAATATTAACGCGTTTTCAAATTGCATAAACTTTAAATTTTGAACACATATCTCAACTACGTTTAAAATTATATTTTCATTTTGATATTCAACATAAATATCATCTCCTCGGGTCACATTCAAAATCTCAGCAACATTCCATAAAATAACACATTCACCCATATTGGGTTTATCTTTATAGATATTACCAGTTTCCTCTCCATTATCATTCGTAATTATTAAATCTCCTATATTTTTGCTAGCAACCTCTTTTTCAAAGTCAAGTCCATAGAGTTGAAGTGAGCCGCTTACATTAATAAAGTCTGAAGATGTTTTAACCAACATCATTATACGCGGAAATAAATCTTCCACGCCTTCAATATCATTGAGATCATTCTCAATAATACTTTCATCAAAAAAGGGATTAAATGTTAAATCAGTTTTAATTGTCTTTGTTACAAGGATATCGGCTTCTCCTGTTGTTGATGTGACATACAATAGATAATTATAATTCACAGTATCATTTAACATTCCGATGACGGTTAACAAAAATAAAGAAATTGCAATTCCAGACACCCCAAATGCCGCTTTGGCTTTATCACGTTTTAAATCAAGCCATGAATGCTTAAAAAACTGTAAATTTATGCGTTTCTGTAATCGATAAAAGAATGTCTTTATTTCCATGTAATCTCACATTTTATTAAATACTTTTAATTATTTTACCTACTTATTTTAATTACTATCAAGAATACTGAATTTTTTTCTTCTTTTTTCAAATGCTCTTAATATTTTCCCTTTCTGTGACAATAGTTCCTGAACATCATCTTTTTCTCTTCGGATTAATCTGATACCTTTACAAACTTTATTTTTACAAAAATAATTTTCTTTTGGTTCATCCTTGTAATACCACTTTCCACAGTTTTGACAATTATAAGCAGCGTAGATTTGATCATGCTCGCAATTTGGACATATTATATCAAATTTCTCAGTAAAAAACCATGAACGACAATATTTGCAATAAAGTGTCAAAGGCCTTTTTATTTCTTCCTCTTTATCAATGAGTTCCATTTTTTTTATAATTTGTTCTTTATCTATATCACTCAATCTAATTTTTTCTGCTCGTATTTCTCTTATTTTTCCAATCCATATTTTCCCCTTTTTCTCTGTTATAAAAAACACTAAAACACCAACTATAACAACACTTGTTATTAATATGATGTAAGGACTCCATATTTTCCACCACCTTCCATTATTAACTCTTACTATTATTATCATCTCAGCGGAATTTCCTGCTTTATCATAAGCTACAATTTTAACTTCAACTTTTCCATCATTTACATTATTGGTATTCCAATTAAAATTGAAAATATTTGTAGTACTATTAAAATCTAATTTTGCTCTTTCTACAGATTTACCATTGAGGAATAAAAATATTCTTGATTCATCTATTTCTAAATTGTCAGAAATATTAGCTTTAATTAAAATTGTTGATTTAACGGTAGTTTCATTTATAGGGCTAATAAATTCTATATCAGGCGCAATAAAATCCATTGTTTTATCATACCCAACATAAATATTATTTAGCAACCATCCATATCCAATACCCATTACAATGTTATTGGAATTTAAGGTAAACATTATCATTATTTCCTCTCCGGAATATTGAGTAATATCAATCTTTTCAGCTCCAAAAAGAGTTACACTTTCATAGGTATACTCTTTAATTATTGCCCATGATTCTCCATAATCTTTTGAAACTGACACAATACATTTATCCAACTGATCCTCTGGTTGAAAAAATTCGTTTTGTAAAGAAATTTCAAAATCATATTCAACATAGATAGGATATTCACTTCTTAGACGTATAGGTTTAGTGATTAATCTTGCGTCCCAGTTTATCCCATAGCCTTGATTTATACCTCCATAACTCTGACCTAATCCGCCATATATAAAATCTTCTCCTAAACGAACAAAAGGATGCCATGTATTATCTCCTCTTAACCAAACAGTGAACTCTTTTGGTATAGGAGATCCAAAAACATAATAATCTGATAAATCATTACTTGAAAACTCATACCCTATATATTTCTGGTCTTGAAATATATTAAATTCTAAAGAAGGGGGCTTATTAAATTGAAAAAGTGAATTGTTTTCATTATACAACCGAGTTGAGTTAGAAAATTTTCCATCTGAAGTATGAAAACGAAAAGATTGGTTTGTCATCCCATTAAGGTTTATGGATCTAGTGAAAAGAATTCCAAAATCTTTTAGTCCAGAGGAGCTGGCGTTCCAATCCCCATAAAGATTATACATTGTATAATTGGTATTATCTATCTCGAGATACATAAAATCAGGATAATTATTATCTAAATCATAATATTCACATGAGAATACAAACTGGTGGAATTTTGATTCATGAGTTATTGGAATATTATCATTTAAATTAAACTTAATATAAGGTGAGTAGGAGTTGGTATAGTTTCTAATAGAAAAATAATCTAATATAAGTCCCTTATAGTTTATTGGATCAAATATATCATCTACAGATGATTCAAACCTAAATTGAACAAAATATCCAATATATTCTGTAAGATTAATTGTTTCCATGAACCAATCACTTTCTTCATTGTTATATGCCTTTAAAGTTATCCAACCAGTCCAATTTAGATTAATTTGTAAATATATGAAATCTCCTATATTCATACTAAGCCTTAGACCAAAATAAGCAAATGGTTGAGTAATATTTTTGTTAATTTGCGTTAAATTATATAACGGACTGATTAAAGAACCATTAGGATATGGATCTTCTGTTATTCTCATCGGTTGATATGTATAATTTTGTGGAAAATTATGGTAAGTTCCAAAATATAAAGAATTCCAGGAATCCTGATAAATTCTGGAGCGGTTATCATAAGTATTATTTTGATGCAATACACCCCATCCCGTTCCTATATAAGTCCAATTACCCAATCCATCGTTGAAACTATGCTCAGACGGAAATTGAGCACTGTCCGTTGGAAATTCGATTGTAATATTGAATTCGCTTATTTCAGGGAATCTGGTAGTAAATCTGCCATCACTCGCAATAAAAAAGTATTGATAATCACCAAATCTTGGGAATGTGATATAATCGCTTATGTATAGAGCCCCATCTCGATAATTATCATCCAGAAGATTTGACTTTGTTAATGTATAGTTTTCAGAAATTCCTATTATTGAAACATATACTTCCTGAGGTGGAACATTTAACGTATCATTGTCAAAATATTGAACATAAAATCTAAAACGATCAATACTATAATTTTTAGCTGGATTACCACCCGAAAATTCTTGAAATCCCATTATTGTTGTATTTTTAGAACCACCGAAGTAATTAATTTCTGGCACTTGTAATCGTGGCTTGAATTGGTTATTAATAACGGAAATGTTTAGGTTAAATTGAGATCTTCCTTCAATAGCTTTGACTGTTATGATGCAATTTGTTTGATTTTCTTTTGGTGTAAAGTAAAAATAATCAGAATTACTATACCATTTCCTTGATGATTCTAATAATATAGGTTCCCCATAATGATTAGAATTATTTGAAAATAAATAAATGTCAAAGTTTACATCTGGGTCTGATGTAGATAAATTGAAGATATATTGTTCATCTTCGATCAGGTTGACTTTACGGGCAAATACATGAGATCCGGTTGGATCTTCTTCAGAACTTGTCAGTAACCCACTTATCGTTGAATTTACCTTAAAATATTTGGTAAGAGCATCAATCGCAGCATCAATATTTAATCTCCCATATCCTTCATGAATGTCTTTCAAACCGTCAATTTGGGGGGCTGACGAGATTGTAGGGGAATAATCACTCTCATCTTCAATAGAGTTTGGATCATCTTCTCTTGGCATATTTGTTTCAGATGCGGTCATTAATAATGTTGATTTAATAATTTTAACTAATTCTGTTACATTCAATTGATTCCATTGCTCCCAATTAGTCCATCTTGCATTTACCATCAGATTTATAGCTCCCGAGACTATTGCAGTAGCGATAGATGTGCCATGACTAGTCACAATCCCATCAGATACGCCCCCACCAGAAATTATTGTTCTATATCCTGCTAATTTACTACCACCCGGAGCTAAAATATCCGGTTTAATAGTCGTTCCTACTGTCTTCCCCATACTGCTATAGGATGTTACCTGATCTTTATCATTAATTGCTCCAACAACTATTGCATTTCTATTAGAAGCTATTTTGTTTAGTGTATCTGAAGATTTTACCCCTAAATTACCTGCTGCGATTACAACTAAAATACCATTCTCAATTACTTCATCAATCGCCTTGTTAATTGCGACTACATCCTCTCCAATAGTGCCTATACTCAAACAAGCACTAACGATATGCAGTTTACTCCTATTACTAATTACATGCGCTAATGCAGAAATTAAGTCAGAGGAATATCCCATTCCTGACTGATTGAGTATTTTATAAGATGCCAATTTTGTGTAATTAGCGATACCAGTAAAATAACTATAATTTTCGACGTAAAATTCGGAGTAGTAGTTTATTGTTGTGTTAAATGAGAAAATTGGATTACTTTGAAGTTGTTTATGATATTTAACATATAAATCGTAAATTCCTAAGCTATTTTGAGGGAGAGTATAATTTATAGTATAATTATTATTCATGTTAATATTATGGGAAGATCCTACCAATGTATCCTCATGAAATAATTCGACCCAAAAATCATCTATTCCACTTGTTTCTAAACTCCATGAACTTTTTACGAATATTAACGATGCTGGTATTGATGCGTTAAATGAAAAAATTTTTACACTATAATTTTTAGCTGGTGATAATTCTTCAAATAATTCTAAATGGGAATAATTTCCTTTCACATTTACAGTTATAGGATTAGTTGAATTATATGGATGATTTCCAGTACCAGCAATAATTGATGAAATATACGTTCCATGGCCATTATCATCAGAAATAGGATCGTTATTTATAAAATTACTCCATCCGACTATATTTCCACTTAACTCTGAGGGATTATAACCCATTGGAAAGAAATTATGAGTTGGATCAACACCTGTATCTAAAATTGCAACAGAGCAATTTGTATCTCCTTTGTATCCTTCTAAAAACCAAGTAGAGTTTATTGCGCCTGTCTGAATTGAAGCATAATTCATCTGTGACTGAATAATTTCATCGTGTTCTATTTGGGAATCAAGAAATTCATTTTTAAACAAGGTTAGATTTAATTCTGAGGGAATACGTCCTGAAAAACCAGAAAATGAAGAGAACATATTGTTCCACTGATATTTCACTGCTCCACCATAATAATTAAATCTTAAAATAACAGAATTATTGTAGGTGGATTTATTAAAAAATACAATTATGTTCTCTTGAAAATTATCTGATAATAAGACATTTTCCTCTTGAAAATCAGATTCCAAACTATAGAGAGATGAATTAGATTGATTAAAGCTACTCAAATTAATATAAAAAAGAGTGACTAAGAGACTTAATACCAAATAAACTACTTTACATTTTTTATTAGACACGATCAATACTTCTAATCATCCCTTTTTATTTTGGTAGATTTCGACAAAAGCCTTAATTGGTCTCTAAAAGTAGTTTTTTTTCTTAAAATCGATTCCCTTGAAGTCAATTCAAAAACTTGCTTTTCTCTTCTCTTTTTTCTGTTTTTTTTCCTTTTATATTTTGAATATTCGAGAAAATATATGGAAACTATAAATACACCTCCAATTGTTGGGAATAACACGTACAATAATTGATCTAACGGGCGTGCATTGATCTTTATTAACACATCATTTGATATTTCTATTAATTCATGTAAAAAGTAGTAGTTAATAAACGCTGGTTTCAAAGTTAAAATATTTTGTCCTTTTGCTTTAATTGTATAATTGATTGTCACTATTTCACCTGGTTCGATACTCTCTATGGAATTCACTAACTTTCCACTCAATAATGAAAAATCAGATTGAGAATAGCTAAGTTCATCATTAAGAATGATATTACCTGCATCAATATTTCCTGTATTTCTAACTTCAATGAATACAGAAATTTCATCCCCAACTCTAATGTGCTCTTTATTTACATATTTTATAATGGTGAAGTTAATTTCTCCAAGGATGCTGGATTCTGAACTTAAGATTTGAATAGTTTTACCCTCTGTACTTTCAATAAAATTGATCGGAGGATAATAATAACTATTGAACCCGATTTTATTTAATGTTATATTAAATGATAAAATTTCATTATACTTAATATCTTGAAAATTATAATCATTGAAATCCACTCTAATAAGATCTCCGATTTGTTCGTTTATTGATATATTAAGATCCGATGTTTCAATTCCAAATGGGTTAACAATCTTTAAGATAAAAGTTAAATTAAATATTGGTTGATTTAGAAAGATATTATTCAGATTAGAACTGATTTTTATTAATCTAACAAAGGGGAATTTCTTTATGTAATCCAGCGGCGCAGATATATATACTTCATTAGTTAAAGAGGTTATTTGCGAGGAATTACTACTTTGAACATTTTCAGGATTATGGTAAGTCACTGAAATTTCACTCAACGATCTTGTATTGGGAACATAAAAAGAAAAGTTTATAGTTATTTCTTCATATGGAGCCATTTCAGGAATATAATAGGTTAAATTACTATCTTTAAGTGTAAAACCATTAGTATTATTTATTATCCCAGGAATTTCCATTGAAATTGTTATGTTTTTAGCAGTTCTAGAACCAATATTCTTTAAATATAGATAAAAATTATTAAGATCTCCAACTTTTAAACTATAATTATCAAGCGAAGAATATAATATAAGTGAAGCCATATCAAAAGTGCTTAAAGGTATAGAATTAGATCTTCTTTCAAATTGTATATTCCCAAGACGAGAACTATAAACCACCCTTGATCCAGAGTCTTCATTAATATTAATGTTTCGGGTTGAAAATTCTACATCAAGATTATCAATAGATATATTAAATTCATTGGAATTGATACATCTGAGTTTAAAAAGCATTGTATGATTCTCTCGTTCTGCGGGATAGAATAACCAATCTAAACTTTCATTATTATTAATAAAAGAGAATGTCCAAGAGTTGTTTTCTATAGAATCTAAATACGGATTCATATCCTCAAATTCTTCAGTCTTAAAGTTAAAAATTTCAAAATCTATGGAATCTAAATCATTTGATGTGCTAAAATTCATTATAATTGAAACTAATTCTAATGGTTTTTCACCCAAATCCAGAAATGTATCGTTTTGAAAAATAAAATTGAGTTCAATTTTCTGATTTAAAAAACTTTCAACAGATTCAATATCCCAACTTTTATTATCAGTTAATAATGCCATCTCTGGATTAGTGCCATTAAGCGATGTTCCATATATAACTTCAGGAGTCGGGGGATTTGTACTTATGGTAAAATTATTCATGTAGAATGGAGTAAAGGAATCAAGATTCGCGATTGATATATTATCGAGAAAATAAGAGAAGATATTCCCTGGTTCTAGTTTCCAATTATCCTCATTCCATATGCTGTAATCATTAGTGAAGGTATCTTTAAGTTCTTCAGTTGTTATGCCTAGCACACCTAAAGCAGTAATTAATTGAGGATAACCAATCACGATTATATCGATTACTTCTTCCATTTTATCGTTATAAGGCCATAAATTTGTAAAATTCAAAATATCAGGGAAAAAAGTATCATAGATACCTGTACCTAGAGAGTCAAAATAGAATATGAGTGGATCTTCATCAAAATTAAAAAAATCTTCTAATGAATCATATTCACTAGGATATTCAATCCTAATTACATCCCAGAGTGTGTTTTTGAATTCATCAGCTAATGTTTGGCTCCCTAATGTCAAGATTAAAAAAAAATCATTGAGTTCTAATGGAATTGGGGTAGGATAACCCCAAGCAGTAATATTTCCTACGTTTTCTGCGGAGATATAATATGAAAAATCTCGAAATACTCCATAAGAAGCATTTTCTCCAACAATTTCTTTTCTGATTAATAAATTGGGCTCGGAATTTGAAAGATTATAAGTAATAGTAAAATCTTCAAATGGATTTAAAAGTCCAGTAGGGATTGAAGAAAAACCCTTGAATCCCAGTTGTTGAAGGAAATTTACTAAATCACTAGAATCATTCAAATTAACTGGCTTAACATAAGAACATTTAAAACCCTCTTTATTTACCCAAAACAAATCAAAAGAGTATTCTTTAAGAGCTTCTACGTTGAATTCTATACCTGCAAGATAAAAAATCAACCCAATTTGTTCTAGAAGATAATCATAGAATTTAAAATTCATTGGTGTAAAATCTACAATTTCAGTGCATAAAATATTTATCTCAATATCAGTCATAAATGCCCCAATAAGAGCTATATAGATTTTCTCACTAGGTTCTAGTGGTTCACCTTGATACCCTATAGCATCCCATAAATCAAACTTATATTGATTTTTTCCCGTATTTGATATTCCTTCAGGTAACCCTTCGTATTGAATTACTAATGTGGTATAATGAGAATCATTTGACAAAGTGAATGAACCTAAAAACTTAATGAATTGTTCTAATTCATCCTCTGAGATTGTAGCGTTGAGTATTTCTCCATAATTCTCAATAATATTATCAATTTGGTTAACAAGTTCTTCAGTTTCTATATTTTGTAAAAAAGTTAGATCAAGGGTGTCTATATTAAAGTCTAATTGACTAGTGCTAATCTCGAAATCTCCCTCGAAAAACTCTAGGGAATTTAGTATCATAAATGTGGAGGTTAAATGGTGATTTTTATAATATAATTCACTTGATAAACGCGATAAGTTTAATGCTTTCCAATACCCATCCATTGGTAGATTAGTTGTAAGTTCATTAAGCATGATTTCCCAATTAGGATAATCTCCAATAAAAGGGTAAAAATTTGACTCTAATGACTCTACTAATATTAAGTCAATTTGAAATTTCCTTCTAATTATTTCTAGAGCCCTTTCTGCTCTTGAATCAGCATCATTTTGAGAAAGCTCATCATCATAGTACAAAAATCCAACAAATCTATTGAACCCTGAGGTAAATTGGTTAGAAATTACTGTTTCTGTTAAAGGTATTGGAAAAATATCGGGGTGCATAGCATTTGAAGCACTAATTAAAACATTACATTTGTAAAAGGCAGGATCATTGATATCGAATTGAGTAAAAATATTTGTATCATTGGTAAATAGAGATTGTTTTATAATCGATTTATTTCCAGCAACATAAGCTCTAATCTGCTCAGCATAAAGATCTGTACCAGCAATATCAGAATATTTTAGTGAGTTTTTTTCTTCTAATATATCCTCTTTTAATTCAAAATTAATGTTACTGAAATTCCAATTTCTATTTAAGTAGAAAGGACTAATGAGAAAAATTATAATAAAAAATGTTATGATAAATCTTTTTATTTTTCTCATATTTTACATTTCCTCACATTGTTTCTCTATAAATCTCAACTATCCTCTTTTTTCGGGCTTTTCGTAAAAGTAATGTCATACCAATTATGATCATAAATAAAGAGAGGGAATAAATCAGACCAATATCAAACCAAGGTACAAATAACACATAGGGCATTCCTGTAAGTGTACTTAAATTTGAAGTTACAATCCAAGCAGAAAGCCACCCCACAATAATCCCTATTGTCCCACTGCTTATCATAATTATCAATGATTCAATTATAAACAGACGATTTATCTCTCTTCCTTTCAAACCTAGAGTTCTAACTATCCCTATCTCCTTTTTCCTTTCAATAATCGTCGAATAAGATGAAGATAATAACCCAAAAATGCATATAAAAACAGTTGTCATTGCTATCAGTGAAAACAACGTATCCAATATAAAAAAAGCAGATTGTTGTTCAGAGATTAACCTTTCTAGATTATATAAGTTATAGTTATAGTCAGTTCTATAAAGTTCATTAATAACATTCTCAATGGAGCGAGCAGAAGTAATTTGATCTTCCCGTAGTTTAACAAAAAACCTGTCAATATAAGGAACAAGGGGGATATCCATTATTTTTAAGTAAGTATCTTGAGATATCAATACACCACCCATGAACGCTTGTGCACTCGAGGCACCAAATTCAGATGAAAATCCTGGCATATTTTTAGCTATGCCCACAATTTTAAACGGATAGACTTCTAATTCATCTCCTCTGTAAATAACAATTCTAACTGAATCAGAGACCTTTAAATTTAAACTAATTGAGATAGCTTCTGAAATAAGGCAAGTATAAAATTCCCCTAAATTAAACAAATTATAAAAAGCATTTTCTAGTTTCCCAGAAGTCATTTCAATATATTCTCTCTTTACAGTAAATAAATATTCCTCATCAATTCCAATTAAAGTTATTCTTTGAGTTGATAATCCAGTATAATCTCCTATTTCAGCCTTAAATTCTTTATCTGCTTCAGAATATACTTGAGTTAATTGATATGGTTTCGCAATAACAGAAGATACCTTTTCAATTCCATCAATAGACAGCAGATCTTTTTCAAAATCAATAGTCATTACTTTTTCTACATTTATATTAGTTTCCTGGATTTCAAAATTAAAAGATAACTTTCTACCATCATTGATAGATATAGGAAAGAAGGGGCCACCCCCTAATCCTCCACTATAGATTTCATCTGGATCTTGCCAACCAGAGGTTTCTATAACAATATCTGATCCATATGTTAATTCTGTCATTGCAGATGATTGTGCTGAAAGAGTATTGATAATTGTTGAAGTAAAAATTACAAATGAGAAAGAGAGCGCAAAGATCATTACTGTACTAGAATTTCTTCTTTGATATCGAAATACGAATATTTTTATTACATTATACAATCGTCTTGCGAATGGTCTAAAGAGTTCTATAATTAACCTTAGAACAAGGGGAATTAATCCTAATCCCGCTAAAGTTAACCCAATATTAAAAATTAACAAAATTGCGATAAGTACACCCGCAAAAAGTGTTGAATCATTAGAAATTAATATCCTAGGGATAATATAGAAAACAAATCCACCATTAAATGCCAAAATAATACCGACAAGTATGATTTTATAGTTAACCGAAGTTTTTTTTTGAAGATGATACAATGTATCCTCATGGCGGTAGGGGTGAATTGATTCAATCAATTGAAGTTTCATTACTTTCAAGGCAGGAGAAATGCTAACTATCATTCCAACACCAATTCCCATGGCGTATGATATTATAATAGACCATATACTAAAAGAAAAAGTTAATTCTGTGAATCCAATTGCAGATTCTGTTATTACACTATTTGCAAATGGTATTATTATAAACCTAGATATAATACTTGCAGTAATAATGCCTGATATTGTCCCTAAATTACATAGTAGGAACCCTTGCATCAAAACAATTGCAAGATTGTATCTTTTATTAGCACCTAAAGTTCGAAATATCCCAAATTCTCTAATTCTCTCTTCTACTGAAGTTTTTAATATCCCATTAATTAATACTCCAGAAATGAGCATCGCAACAATTGATACAAAAATAAAGACAATAACAATTAATATGCTAACAAATTCAGCCCATCCTAAAACTCTTAATTTAGGCAGATCAATATTAAATTCCTCTATCCCTATTGCAACCTGAATATCGCTTGCAATATTTTTAACCGTAATCTTTGTTCCTTCTATATCTCGTATATCATAGATTTTCCTAGTTTCTTTAAAGGTAAGTATTAATTGACTACAAGTCCTATTGAACTCCTCATATCCAAAATATTCATACAAAGTGTTAATATCTACCACAATTAGATGATTGTTACGATAATCATTAGGCCATTTCAGATTGAAATCGAAAACAGCATCGACCGTTAAGTTTTTCGTAATAGTATGAGTGACATTTCCATGTCTTAACCTCATTTTGATTTCAATAATATCATTAACCGAATACCTTATAATGTTATTAAAACCATAATAGATTGCACAATGATCTAAGGGTAAGCCTTCTAGATTAAGAATCTGATTGTTAACAGGATTTATCATAGAACCAAATTTTATTTCATTCTCATGAGAAAAATTAATTGCAGATATTACACTCCATTCTTCTTCTCCAGTGAATTCTGTAGTATTATAACCCTTTGAGATTTTTACTGTTCCTGATACATCCATCCTCGGAATAAAATTTTCTATTGCAGAAGATGTATTTTGAATTGTACTGATGACTGGATCAAATTTAAAATACGATGATCTTTCTTCTGGTTCTCCTGTATAATGCCTTACAGTAATTATAGCATCTTGGTTTCCTGCTTCAATGGTAAGATAATCAACATAACTGGAAGAGATAGAATCATTTAAAAATAATACTACAGTTAGCAATCCGATTGAAATAAGCATTCCAATGATTGCTAGTAATGTTCTAATTTTTTGCTTTTTAAGATCCAAAAAGGCATACTTAAATACTAATCTAAGATGGTTCATAGGGAATTAATTCATTCAAATTTTTTTTTAAAACCTTATAACTACTCTTTATTTTAAAATTAACAATTCTCCATCAATACTGGCCTTAAGATTTTTATCATCGATTAATTCTTGTAAAATATCTTCAAAATGTTCAGGTAAATTCATAACAATTGCGTTTGGAATGTAATTTTTTATTTCATTTAACCTAATTTCAGTTTTTCCTTGATTTGAGAATAAATACTGAAAGATCTTACTCTTGCATTTTTCTTTATTAATTTCTGTTTCTTGTTTTCTTTTTATTTCCATTATCTGGGTCTCTTTCAAACCAACTACTTCACCATCTGTTGTTAATTTCCCATCTCTCATATGAAGTACTTTATTTGCAAATTCAGATACCGCAGCATCATGACTTACAGCAACAAACGTAGCTCCTCTTTTATTTAAATCTCTAAGTAGATTTAAAATCATAATCCCTGTTTTACTATCAAGATCTCCAGTAACCTCATCAAGTATTACTACACCTGGATCATTGGCAAAAGCTCTTGCGATAGCAACTCTCTGTTGTTCTCCACCACTTAATTCTGAGGGAGTATGATGTGCTCTTTCGTCTAAACCTACTAATCTTAGAAGATCCATCGCTCTTTTTCTCTTTCCTCGACGACCAAGACTACCAGAGAAATGAAGTGGAACCATCACATTCTCCATAGCAGTCATTTGAGGGAGTAAATTATAAAATTGAAAAACAAAACCTATTCTTTCTCGTCTAATTTCAGCTAAATCATTATCATTAAGCATTGATATATTTCTTCCTTCTAGAAATATTTTTCCTCGAGTTGGGGTATCAAGACCACCAATCAAATTTAATAACGTCGTTTTCCCAGAACCTGACGGCCCCATAATATCAACGAAGTCCCCATTGTCTATTGTAAGGTCCACTCCTCTTAGTGCTGCAACTGCTGTTGTCCCCAGTAAATAAGTTTTATGCAAATTCTCAACAACTATTAGATGTTCATAATCCTTTCCTACAATCTTGTCTTCTTTAGCTTCTTTTTTCATTCTTTTCTTTTCTACTCGAGATTGAGAAATAATATCTATTTTTTCTTTCTTAATTTCCTCTTTCTCTTTTCGATCTTTCCATCTTTTAAATTGTTTTGAAACTTCACCTTTCCAAATTGCCAATTTTCCAGTTTCTTCTTCATACTTTTCCATCAAAGGAGTTTTTTTTATATTGGGTGTGATAGACATAAGATCTCTCCATATTTCTTATTTTTCTTTATCCAATAATAACGATTTTTAAATTATTGAGTGATATTTTAACTTTATTATATTGTAGTGTTAAATTAAACTTTTACAGATTATCATTCAAGTACGGATTTGTGAATTTAAGAAATTTTTTAAAAGTTAAGGTTCTATTTCAATAGAAGATTCAAAAATTCAAATGAAATGCTATTAGATTAATAATTTTAAAATGTTTAAGTGCCCCTATTGTAGTAATTTCTATTCATTCTCTTTCAAGTAATTTAAAATTTTCATGTAAACATCCCTTTCTGCATCCTTTTTATTTCCATATGTTTTTGATTTTATTTCTTTTGGTAATTTAATTAATAATTCTTTAGTGAATTTCTCAGTTATTTTTGGATTCTTGGCTATCCAGTTTGGATCATGTTCATACCCACTTTTTTCATATTCAAGCTTAATTATAACACTAGTTTTGAATTTTTCCTGTAAGAATTCTAATAATTCATTTTTGTTATCAAGTATTAAATTCTCAATATTTAAATCTAAATCCCCATAAAAAGGATTAATCATTTTATCTTCAACTAATTTAAAATCATAATTCGAATCAAAGAAGATTGCTCCACAAATTGCTTCAAACACATCAGCTAAAATTCTGGTTCCCCTAACAGTTTGATTTTCAGTTTTGAATATGAACTCCTGTAAATTCATTTTCTTGGCAACACTTCTTAATGCTTTATCGCTTTCTAAGGAAGCTTTAATTTTTGTAATTTCCCCGGGATCTTTTATCCCTAGATTATATAATTTTAAAATAAATATGATTTTAATAACAGCATCTCCCAAAGTCTCCAAAAATTCATAGTTAGGTGTTCCCATTTCATTGCCTAATCTAGGTGTAGTTAAGGATTGACTTAAAAGGTCCTCATCCCTGAAGTTATATCCAATAAAATCTTGGAATTTTCTAACTTTTTGTTTCATACTATCGAGCATTTCTATTTAACAATTATTTTCAGTTAAATTTAAAAATTTAGAGAAAACTTAATTTATATATGGAAAAAGGAATAAAGGATGAAATTCTCAATATGATTAAAGATATTGAGAATAAAAATTCAGAAATTGAAAAATATCTCTCTAAGCTCTCACTTCTATCAAGAAATGAGACCCTTAAGGATATTATGAATGATATTATAGAAAATAATAGTATAATACAAGAAATAGAAAAATCTAAAGGAGACCATCTACATCCTCGAGAAAAGGATCAAGCAAATAAATTACACGATCTTGTTGAAAGCTTCATTTTAAATATCCAAGATAATCCTACAAAAAAAATCATCTATTTAAGAGAATTTCTTGAGAATTTTCCTTCAATCTCTAATATGGATAAAGATGTAATAATTAATTCATTAAAAGATGAGAGCAATAAAAATAAGTTAAGGGAAAAAATGACTTCCCTTGTCGATATTTTCCATCTGACCAAATGAATAATTTTGCCAGAAAATGCTTACAGGCTAAAGAGTTGGAGCAAAACAAGAACGTGTTTAATACCTCTTATTCTTAATCTACCAGTTAGGACCTTTCCTATAACCTTTCCTAGAGAGATATCCTCGTTTCCAAGAAATTCTATAAACGTTTGAGTATTCGCTTGTAATCTCCCATCCCACCCAACGACCTTCTTCTTAAGGTTCTTCTTAGGATTATTCTTTACTCCTTCTACATATATCTTACCTTTATCTATCACTATTAATGCTGCGTTTTTTCCATCCTTTGCGTTTATAAGGACTTTAACTTCAGTATCTTTGAATTTTTCTTTAAATTTATCATTTTCATTCAAAGGTTCAACTTGTTTTGAAACAATCCCAGCAAAACCACGTAGCCTTTTCTTTTTTTCCTCTGTCAAAATAATCAACAAACTCTTAATATAATGATTTAAAATATCCCTAATTCGTTTCGAAATAATTATTCTAAATTTAAGAAATATTAAAACATCTATAAAGAATACGAAAATTTTGGATTGAAGGAAGAATAAGTGATCTAATCATAAAACTATAAAATTAGCCTAAATCAGTACCCATCCGCCTCACTTCCACTAAAAAGGTCTTCATAAGCTTTCCGATCTTCACTAGATATTCTCTCTCCTCTCAAGCCCTCTTTAACTATTATCGGGGCCGATTCTTTTTCATCGTGATGAATCTTCTTTTGAATTTTATATTCTTCTTTGTTTTCACCTAAATCGAATTCCTCTTCACAGGCTTTACAGTATAGTTTTCCGTTTTTTGGGATAAGCATATTTCCGCAATTATCACAAAATTTCATGGTTACTTTCAATACACCTTTGACTTTTCGTTTTCAAAATTCCAACTTTTAAATTTTTCGGTTTACCACGCTATTTTTCTGTTTTTTTTTACTAAACAGAATTAAAAAAATAAAAACCACTTATAAATTTAACGCATTATCTAAAGTAATGTTATAGTAATACGAATTTATAAATTTCTAGTTTAAATTATTAATTCATTGTCAAGGTATTGGTTTCTATAAACCTTGAATGGCTTATATAACTAGGAAATTAATGAAAGAGTGATTTTGAATTCACTAAAAAAATTTCAAATTTCTACCTAATTGAATAGATGAAGAATTAATTATAAAAATTATTCAAAGAATTAGATAAAAAAGTAATATTTTATTTTTCTAAACTATCAATATCAAGAAATTGAGGTTCTTAGAATTACTTTAAATAATTCAGGTAAAATATTGATATTTGCTCATAGAGGGGCAAATAAATTAGCTCCGGAAAATACTCTTAAGGCATTTAAAAAGGCTATTGAATTAACCGCCGACTTTATCGAATTAGATATTCACGTATCTAAAGATGGAGAGCTTGTAGTCGCACATGATTATGATCTCCATCGAATAACTGGAAAGGATGGCTATATTAAAGATTTTACTCTCAAGCAACTAAAATCTCTTAATTTTGGTGAGGGAGAAAAGATTCCAACACTTCATGAAGTCATAGAGTTAGTCAAAGGCAAGATAAACCTCAATTGTGAGATTAAGGTTAAAGGGATTACAACAAAAGTGGTTAATTTACTGAGGGAATATCATATAATTGATGAGGTGGTAGTAAGTTCTTTTCTACATAATGAGCTTCTAAAATTCCAAAAGATTGAACCAAAATTAAAATTAGCCTCGTTAGAACCACTCAAATTTAAAGGGAATTATAGTTGGGACATGAAAAAGCGAATGATACAATTTTGTATCAATAATAATTTATTTGGGATAAATCCACATTATACTATAATTGATCAACAGTTTGTGGATTTCGCTCATACTAACAATATTAAAGTATTTCCTTGGACAGTGGACTCCAAACCCACGATAAGGAACCTAATAAAATTTGGAGTAGATGGAATAATTACAAATGATATAAGTAAAACCAAAGAAGTTATTGCTAATACATCTCAGTAAATTATTTTAGATTAGGATTATTTTTCTATCTAACTTAGTTAATTAGTTTTAAGTTATCGTCAACAATGAATTTATCCCAAAACATAAATTTTGAAAGACTTTTTTTCCCAAAAGCTATTGGTGTTATTGGAGTATCTCCTGACTTGAGAGGAGGTACGTTCTTTCTTAGATGTATGAGAGGTAGATTTAAAGGACCGATATATTTGTTTAATCCCAAATTTGAAGGTCAAGAAATATATGGATATAAAGTTTATAGTAAAATCTTAGATATCGATGATCCTATTGATTATGTGATTTTAGCAATTCCAGCGCGTTTATGTCCTAAGATAATGGAAGACATCGGGCAAAAAGGTGTGCCTTTTGTAACTGTCTTCGCATCAGGATTTCGTGAAGTTGGAAATGAAAATCTTGAGCAGGAACTATTAAGTATAGCAAGGCGTTATAACATAAGAATCATCGGACCTAATTGTTTAGGAGTATATAATCCACGGGGAGGGCTTTACTTTGCATTTGATCAATCCAGAAAAGCAGGTAATTTCGGAGGTGTGTTTCAATCGGGAGGAATCGCACAAAATATGAGTCAATTATGTGTATCATATGGGCTCTATACCTCAAAATTTTTATCAATTGGAAATTCCTTAGATTTATCACCAGTAGAATTTTTAAAGTATTTTAATCAAGATGACCATACAAAAATAATCGGATTGTATTTGGAAAACTTGAGATCCATAGATCAAGGAAGGCAATTTATGAATATGGCAAAAAATTGTAACCTCAATAGAAAACCAGTGATTCTTTGGAGAGCGGGATACGGAAAAGCTACAAAAAAAGCTATATTATCCCATACAGGTGGTCTCGCGGGAAACAACGAAATATGGGATGCGGTAGCAAAACAAACCGGATGTTGTCTTGTAAATAATTCGAATGAACTTGCCGCACTAGCTTCTGCATTTAATTTGACTCGTTTGCCAGAAACTCGGAATGTAGGTGTTATCGGTATAGGAGGGGGATCGACAATAGAAGCTATTGATATCCTTGAAAAAAATAATTTAAATATACCAAGTTTGACAGAAAAAACTATTCAAAAAATGCAGAGATTTATTCCTGATGTTAATACAAATGTCACCAATCCGATTGATCTTGGTGGAAGTGGAATCCAACCACACATATATTATAGAACGATTTTAGCTTTAGATAAAGATCCTAATATTTCTTCAATTCTATTCATTAAAGATCCCGAACGATTTGGGGGATTTCAAGATATATTAGAAGAAATTGGTTTTATGGGAACTGATTTGAATCGAGAATTTATTAGATATGTCTCTAAAGCGAAAATTGCTAGTACAAAACCTATGTATTGTGTTATGCTTAAAATTAATGAGGGATTCGAGGAATACAAAAGTAGATATAAATTTA
>JBHLNR010000170.1:0-7509 GCA_048941385.1 Promethearchaeota archaeon | reverse complement strand
GGAGGAAGAGGTGAAGGCTGAGGAGTAACATACGCAACTGCTCCGAAACCCGCTTCTGGAAATAATAAAGTCGGCACTAAAAATACACAAATAGCAATAATGATCACTAAAATTATCTTAGTAACTACATTAAGCCTATTAAATTGCTTTGAGCAAATTGGTTCTAAATAAATGAATGCTAATAATACTCCTATACCGATTAACAATCCACCAATAATATCTTGTAAATCGTGTACACCTATTACGATTCTTGAGATGGCAACAAGAAAGATTAAGCATGAAATTACTACTGGAATAATTGGAACTTGTTTTAATGTATAATTATCCTTGAAACTATAACCCAAATATCCCCAAAAGGCAGTTGCATTTTGTGTATGACCAGAAGGAAAACCATAACTAGTCTCTATTAAGTTATAATCTTCTGAAAGGTCAATATTTGTGTCAGGTCTTTCATCTTGAAATATATCCTTAACCCATTGATTAATATAGTAAGAAATTAATAAACTAAGGAGTAAATTCTTGGCAACAGTTTTATTGTAACTCAAGTATAAAATAAGGATAATCACCAAAAAGACTATAGGTTCACCAAGATAAGTTACTATTTTGAAGAATGTTTGCCCTGATTCGCTATAAAACTCTTCGTTTAAACCAGAATAATATAATATTATCCCTACGAGTAATATGATTAATGAAACTATTCCAATTATAATTAATCCTCGCTTAGACAAAAATTCTCTTTCTTCAGACATTTTTTTTACCTAGATAGAGTTGATTAAGAAGTCTATTTGTTAAATTTCCTAATAAATCTTTTTGTTCAAAAAGGAATTGATTTTCAAAAATGTTTTGAGGGATAAGATGTGAAGATACTTTAAAATTTAATCAATTTGGATGTTTGTAGGCTTTTCATTAATTTTCTTCAATCGAACTTCAAGAATTCCATTAGTATATCGGGCTTTAGCGACATCCAAATTTACAGTCGATGCTAGTTTGACTTTTTTATAATAATCTCTTTTAGCATTCTCTTTAGTGGATATAATTAAGCTGTCACTGGTAGCTTCAAGTTCAATATCGTCACGATCAACACCTGGCATTTCTGCGATTACAATTATTTGGTCTTTTTCCTCGCTAACTTCTACTAATGGCTCTCTTTTTGATTTTACCACTGGTTTTCCTGTAATTGGTTTAGGTTCTATATTACCAAAAGAACTTATTTTTGGTTTCCCATCTTTGTCAATACCAATGTTATAACCAAACATAATTGGAGAGTTTAATCCGAATTTAGATGGATTCTTTCTGAATTCCCTCATCCAATCTTCTAGGGATAGATCTTGAAATTTAGGAGGTAAATTTTTTGAAATTTTTTCAAATATGTCTTTAATAAGTTCTTTAAATTGTTTAGAACTAAATAATTTATTTGGATCTATAAAAAACTTATCTGGATCAGATAAGAATTTGCTAGGATCACCAAAAATTTCAGAAAAATCAAAGGGACTTTCTTCTTCCTGATCATCTTCCTCATCATCATCTTCTTCATCATTGTATTCATCTCTTTTAGGCATGAAATATCATCTCGAGAAGGTAATTGAAGTTCTTAATATCAAATAAATTTAATAAGCTATATTTTTAATTTAATATTATAAAAGCTAAAACTAAATAGCTTATATACTAGAAAAAATTGTCTAAACTAATAAATTTAATCCATATAAAATTATAGTTATCAAAAATTAATATATGAAGAGGAGATTAAAATATACTCTGAACTCTCAGATGACGATAAAGCAATGTATTTAGACGTATTGCGAGAAGCTCCGATATTGCCTTTTTCGAATTTTGTATCTCGAGGGGATTTGCCAGATAAAATAGATGTAGCTAGACCCAGAGCTTTTATAGACCGAGAAGTATATAGACTTGTGCAACAAACTTCTAGAGATAGAAGTAGTCGCTTGATTCCCGTATTGGGAAGCGCTGGTTCTGGTAAAACTCATGCTTATCACTCCTTTAAAGATAAAGAACGGGAAAACAAAAAGAAATTAGAACAAACCCAAGAAGTTCAAGAAGTAGAAGTAGGGGTGTTACCAGTAGATTGGACTATCGTTTATGTTCCTAGCCCTCCTGCAAGTATACGTGTATTACTTCATGTATACACTTGTATAATAGAAGAACTTGGTGCCGGATTGTTAGATGTAGTTTCTGAAAAATTAATTAGAAAATGGGGGGGTGAAAAAAAGGGAATTTTTCAAAAGCCTAAAATTGACGAAGTGATTCAAGTAGGCATTAGAGAATTCCCTGGTGTTTTTGCTGATTGCGTGAAAGCATTAGTGACTTATCAATTAGATAAATCTAAGAAAGCTTTGGCAGAGAGGTGGCTTCTTGGTGAAGATTTAGAAGATGATGAGTTAAATGAACTAGGAATAAACTCGGTTGTTGAGGAAGATGATGTATGCCTTGCTTTAATTAAAATAGTCACTGAAAATTTAGATAGAGTACTTATTTTATATTTTGATGAACTTGAGTCTCCTTATCGTATGCTTGGTGAAGCCGCTGAGAGAAAATTTCTCGAAATTTTAAAGAGATTATATAACGAAGTGAAGGGACTAGTTATTACTATAGCTGTATTGAAAGAAATTTGGCCAAGAATTATTGAAATAGCAGACGCACCATTACGTTCAAGAATGGAACCCGAACAAGAGTTAAAACCTTTTAGTTTAAATGACCTAAAAATATTTTTCTCTAGATCAATGGAGAGTTTTTGGGAAGATAATAATTTAAATCCTCCACTTTACCCCCTATTTCCCTTAAATGAAAAGTTAATTGAAATGATCTTTGAGAAAACTAAAGGAAATCCGAGGAATTCTATTAAACTCTGTAGGAGATTTATTGACAAAGTAGTTATGGAAGAAATGACAGTAGAAGAACTTTTAGAGGTAGGAGCTGATATTGTTGCAACCGCTAAGCCTCCATCAGAGATAGAAGAAGAAGTTGTAGATTTTTCCAAACCTCGGGAGGTTATTAAGAAGACTATAGAAGATATTCTGGCTGAAGAAGAATATTCAATTGATGTTAATCCTCAATCTGTTGCAGGAGCTACTTTAAAGTGCATCAATATGGTAGGTGAAGATAAAAGAAAAAAATACAAAACACAATTGGAATTTAAATTTAAAATGGGTAAAAGAGCACAGACTTTAGCTGCTTTGATTGAAGCAGAAGGTAGGAAATGGGGTTTAGAAATTCCTTCTATTAAAACCTTTGACAGAAGTGCTGGAGTAGCTGGATATTATGCTGCGAAACGTTTGAAAGACGCTATCACAGAAAAAGTAATAGATTATGGGATTTTAATTGTTCCAACAGGTACGGGTGGTGCGAAATACGAGATGATTCTTAAGGATAACCCTGATATTCATAAAGTCGAATTAAATAATGAAATTGGAGAAGAGTTAATTCAAAATGCCTTGAAATATCCAACACAGAAAGGATGGGAAATAGCAAAAATTATTTTTAAAGATATTGGAGATTATGTCCCTCCAATTTCTGAAGAAACTTCACCAGATGAATGATCTTCCGAATAACCTAAAAATTTGTGAAATCTTCTTTTATCTTATTTTTTAATCCATCTAATTCTTTTGCCAGTCTTGAAGCTCTTTGTACATTATTTTTTATTCTGGTTAAATCACTTATTAAATCGGACTCTTCGAAATTGTTTGAAATTTCGATTAATCTATCAACCGGTTCATTTAGTATTTCAAAAAGATATAATTTATTTGCTTCTAATTCAGTTGTCACTTTTTGTATTTCTTTATAAAGATTCTCACGTTCTTTCAGTAATTCAGGGAACAATCCCACTTTTTCACCTTTGTTTATCAAAAAAGAAGCTATTTCTTCTTCTTGAATAACTTTCGCTAATTCAGAAGCTTTTAGAAAACTTTTTTTAGCTTTTCTGTAGTCACTATCATCTAGAAATTTTTCTGCGATTTTAACTTCCTCAGCGAGCCTCTCAGGTATTTCTTCCCCAATATCAATTAGTTCTCTCGCTTCTTGGAGTAAGCCATCGTCGAGCATTTTTTTTGTTCTCTCATTCAAAATATCTTTTATTATTTTTGGTTCCTGTAGTTTCTCGATCAAGCTCATTATTGAGTTTAATGCTTCTTTTAGAAGTTCATTCATCTTCTTTTTATCGTTTGAGAAATTTTGAATAACTTTTTCTTCAATATTTTTAAAGGCACTTTGTACTGAGAGGAGGTCCTCTTCTTCTTGAAGTATAAAAGCTATATACAGATTATCTTTTTCAATTGATTCGGCATTTATGATATTTGAATAATAACGATTATTTTCATCTCGAATGGTTACATCGGGGTATCCTTTTTTGACATGTTTCTCTGAAAATTCTTTTAATATATTCGTTGGTATTTTGTCATCTTGTTTCAGATAATATTCTGCTAATATATTTGGTCCAAATGACCGATCAATTTCAAATAAAACAATAGCTTTTGGCATTTTATTACAGGGATGTTTTTGGAGTTAATAATGTAGAGTTAATAATAGGTTTTAAATTTTTATTGGATCTTATACGATTTAAAAGACGTCAAGAAAACAAATATTGAGGTATTTAAAGTGGCAATAATTGAAGATACTTATTGTGAAGCATTTGAAGGATTATGTATTCAATTAATGGTGACAGCTCAAGATGCTATTTTTCTAACAAGAGCCGTAAATGCATTTACAGCACTGCCTTCAACTGTCTTTGGGGATGCTGAAGGAGGAATTGTAAAATGGCTTAGCGAAAGTGAAACAATAGATGGTAGATTAGGAGCCATCGTTCAATTGTGGGTAACAGGCACAGGTAAAAAAGCTACTGTCAAATTTTATGATCAGATTGGAAGAAGAATGAGGCAAGGTATCCTCGTGGTCCCCACTACTGCTGTATTTGATTGGTTTCCGCATGAAGTTGAAAATAAATTCGATATGATGAATAATGTTGGGCATTGTGGTGATGGATATGAATGGATCATAGAAAAATATCAACGAAGTTTAATAGATGTCCCTATAATGATGGGCTATGATTTTTTATTAGAAAAAGAAATTTCCTATTCCCCAGGAGTTATGGGAGGAAATTTATGGTTATTTTGTGATTCTGTTGATTCAGGAATAAAAGTTGGGAGAGAAGCTGTAAAGATAATTGTAGAAATTGATAACGTTTGCACTACATTTGATGTGTGTTCTGCTGGTTCGAAGCCTGAGACAAATTTCCCTGAAATAGGTCCATCAACAAACCATCCCTACTGCCCTACTTTGAAGTCAAAGCTTCCTCCAGAGGAATTCAAGGTCCCAAATGGAGTACTTTCTATTCCAGAAATAGTGTTTAACGCTATAGATATTAATACTATAGAAGAAACAATGTTAAAAACAATTCAAGGGATTATAAATATGGAGGGTTTAATAAAGATTTCTACAGGAAATTATGGGGGCAAATTAGGGAAATACAAAATATTCTTACGAGAATTAGGTTTAAAAGAAAAATATTTTTCTTAAATCTTTAGACTTTTTATTTCATTGGATTTTCAAAATGGTTTTTATTATATATATTGCCATAATTCTTTAAAAATATCTTAAGAATCTCATCTAGTGGAACATCTGAATAAATTCCATAATCTTTTTGGTATTCCACGAATAGATTTCCTTCTTCATCGTGAGAAGCTAATAGAGCATCATTTTCTCCATCAAATTCTACAGTTGGGACGTAACCTGCTTTAATAGCTGTTTCTTTATCAAATACAGGTGTTAACTTTCTCCATTTTCCATCAAAAAATAATTCACTATATCCATGGCAATGAAATGTTCGAGTTCCCATTAATTCTTCGATCCAACTAGGTATCTTATGATTGACGATATCTATCATATGAATTCTTGCAGGAATTCCAACTGCTCGAGCAAATGTAGATAGCAAGACAGCTTTAGACATGCAGAAACCATTTTGTCTACGCAGAGTTACCGATGCTTTAAGATTTGCCCCATTTGTTGGATTGTAGGTGTACATATTATATTTAATTTGATCTCTAACCCAGTAAAACAGAGCAATAGCTTTTTCTTTATCAGTTTTTAGTCCCTTAGTAATTTCTTTAGCTTGTTTGGATACTCGACTCTTGTCAAAATCAAGAAACTCTGTTGGTTGCAAATATTCTTCCATAGTCATAATAAGTTAAATATTGGATTATTTTATAAGATTTGGTTTGGTCCCTAAAAACCATCAAGAAAATATTTCAAGGTTTTATATAGAAGCAATTTAAAAACAATTGCTTAAAAATAAATTTAAATAATTCAATTTTTACTTAAAAATCGAGACTATTTACTTTAAATCTGTGAAATATATTGGAAGCTGCATTAATATTAAGTCGATTTGATCCTCTTTATGGACCCAAAATAGTTTTAAAAGCACCTCAATCATTAGAGGATGAAATAGCGAATAAGATTCCCTCATTAATGGAGCTTCCGACAAAAGGAGTATTTATTCATATTTTTGGAAAACTAAAGACCGCTAATTTGTTTTTTAAATTAATCAGTCCCTTTGCTCGGGGAGGATATGAGAGCTTCTTGTTATCATTGGTTACCAAATCGAGCACAAATTTAACCCTGATTCTTGCTAATGAACTCTTATCTGGATGTGCTCAATTTATTATAAAGTTTAATGATGCTTACAAAGCTTTTGACTATGAGCCCAAAGAATTTAAAGCAGATCCTAATAAATTGCATGAAATTAAAAATTTCTTTTATTCCTATTTCGAATCAATCAAACCTGCCATAAAAACTCTAGTAATGGCTGAGCAGAGGTATCAAGCATTATTTAAAGCTGCTAAGGATGCCATTTTCATAATGAATCGAGGTTCTGGAGTAATAGTTGATGTAAATTTAGAAGGAGAAAAATTAGTTGAAAAAACAAAAGAAGAAATTGTTGGAAAAAAGGCTTTAGGTCTAGATCTATTTGATGAAGGTTTAGTTGATCCAAATATGGTAAAACATTTAATCAACCAACCACCTCCTATTATTTCTAGAAAAAAAAAGTCTATTAACAAACAATTGTATCTGGAAGTTAATGTAAATGAGGTTAAACTAGGGGATGAATATTTTATTCAGTACATGTTTCATGATATAACTGATATACACGTAATTGAAGATAAACTTAAACAACAAATTAAGAAAACTGAAATTTTAAATAAAATTATAAGTATTGCGAATCAAGCTAATAGTCTTTCGGAATTATTAACGAAAATAAGAGATAGTTTTATCAATTTATTTGAACTCAATGGTTGCAGCATATATTTGATAGATAAATCCCGAAATGCCGCAGTTATTAAAGTACATAAAGGTTTTCCCTCTTATTTTATCTTGCAGAATAGTGAATTAAATATTAATGTGGATCCTTATAATGTTGTTTTTTCTAAAGGAGTTGCTCTTATCAATAATAATTTTCCTGATGTTATTGAAAAGTTTTTTGAGGGGATAGAAGTTAATTCTACA
>JBHLNR010000021.1:0-32549 GCA_048941385.1 Promethearchaeota archaeon | reverse complement strand
TTATTAAGATTACTTTTTTATGTAATATTTTTCAAGAAATTCAATACAATCTTTTATTTCTTTATCCGTACTTAAAGTTCCATGACCTGGTACATATATCTTAATATCCTTCTCTAAATAAGTTTCTAGAACTTTCTTAAAATTTATTGGATCTGCTGCGAATGGTATACGCTCAGGACTTTGAGCCCATTCAGGATTCAAATTAGTAAATAATAAATCTCCCATGAAACAGATTCCTTCATTTGGAAAATAAGCTATTAGATCACCATAAGAATGAGCCTTCCCTACATTGATAATATCAACAGTTCTTTCAGTTCCATTGATTCTCATATTATTTGAAATTACTAGATCTGGGGATCTCAGTTTAAAATTAGGATCTTGCAGTTTTCTATAAGTAATTAAGTCATTTTTGTATTCAATGATCTTTATAGGATCTTTCTCTTCTTTTAATAATTCCTCTGTTTTCTTTAATTCTTCCGGAGCACTCTCTTTAAATGCATTAAAACGCTCTGGAAGTGCGTTTTGAAATTGATTAAAGGTCCCTATACTGCATAAAATAGGCATTGATTTAGGAAATAAATGATTTCCAAATATGTGATCAATATGCCAATGACTATTAATTAGCAAAAATGGTTCCTTTTTCGTAATTTCTTTAGATGCTTTTATAAGATCCTTAGTTGCAAACGGGTCCATTAAAGTATCAAAAATTACTGTTTTGTTTCCCAAATCAAAAAATCCAGCATTAGAGCTAGCCCCTATATCTTGATTAAAGATTGTAGCATAGATTCCTTCATCCAATTTAAAAATATCAATGTATATAGATTCAAAATCAATCTTCTCAAATTTCATGAATAATCCTACTATTTTGTTTAATTTTGATCATTTATCCAATTATATTATTCTAAAGATATTAGCTTATTATAGAGTAATAATTTGAACTTATACTGAACTTTTTAATCCCTCTCATGATGAAATAAATTTATAAACCACTTAAAATCATTCATATCTATGAGTGTTTATGATTTAATGATCAGGCGAAGATCAGTTCGAGTATATAAAAAGCAGGAAATTCAACAGGATGTTATAGACAAATTACTAGATGCTGCGAACAATTGTCCTTCAGGGGGAAATATTCAGCCATTATCTATAATTACAATTCAGGCAACAGAAGGAAGAGCGTACTTAGGTAAAATGATTGGATCACAACCATGGGTAAAGAATGCTCCATTATCTATGATCTTTTGTATTGATTTCAATAGAGTAAAAAAATGGGCAACATTATCTGATACAGATTTTCAAGGTGAAAATGCTTTATCCCACTTTCTTATTGCTTATGCAGATTTAATGTGCGCAGCTCAAAATGTCGTAATGACAGCAGAAAGCTTTGGGCTTGGATCTGTGTATGTAGGTTCTATTCAAGGGATAATAAATGAAATTAGAGATTTTTTCTTAATACCAGAATTCGTGCTTCCCCTGATGCTTCTTTGTATAGGATATCCTGAATCTATACCAGATACTATCCCAAAGTTAGATCGGGATATAATTGTCCATCATGAAAAATACAGATCTTTAACTGATGTCGAAATTCAAGATGCTTATGAAAAAAAATATGGAATTTTTGATGAAGATCCTGAAAAATATTTTATGAAAGCCTACATTGAGGTTATTGAATCCAGCAAGCAAGAGGGAAATAGATGGTTAAAATTAGCCAAAAAGAGAATAAAGAGGTTAGATATAAAAAATCATGCTCAATTCCTATTTAAATTAAGATATCCAACCGAAGCTATGGTTAATCTCAATACCCATTTGATAGTTTCATTTAAAAATGCAGGATTTAACTTTTTTGAATAGATTAATAATTAATTCTGAAATAGCCTTTAATTTTTATTATTTTCAATTAATAATTTTAGAAAAAATAAAAAAACTATACTCCATTTACAATTTTAACTTTAGGAGCATAGGCATCATGGACCGCATAATTAGCGAAATTAATACTATAGTGATCACGCCAGTGAGTTTTAACATCCTCTAACATCGCTTGCATAGTTTCCTCTTTCACCTTACCTTCTGCACAAATTGTTGTACCCATTGGAGTAGCTGTAATTTCTCCATTTTTTACTACAATCTGCCCATCTTTTATTGTAAAGGCTGCTAAAGAAAATGCTTTTTCTATAGAATGACCATCTATATTCTTTGGGTCTAATTTATATATTGCTATGTCACCAATAGCCCCTGTACCTAAATGCCCGCGATCATTCATCCCAAGGCATTTCGCTGTCCCTGCACGAGTCGCTATACACACTTCATGTAACGTGAGTTCACGATCAATATCTTTTAACTGTGTCTTCTCTGAAGCCCTTTTGGAGCATTGATTCAGAAGCATGTCATCACGAGACTTCTTATCCATAAGCCAGCGAACGATTTGGGGATAGGATGTAAAGGGACCACCGTTAGGATGGTCGGTTGTCATAAATACTTGCCATGGATTCTTAACCAAAAGCATTAATTCTAATCCAATAGCCCATTGAACGGCATTAACAGCAACTTTTGGATCAAAAAAATATGGTACTATCCCAGAACCAGATTCTCCCTCTACTTGCCCATTTATCCATTTAACTCCTGGACGGGCACCCCAGCTGGATGTACCTCCCAGATGGTGAAGCGCGAATTCCCATGGACCATCTGCTGTCATTGTTGTGGTTGCTGATTTACCAAATACAACCTGACCGGCATCTATGGTTATATGGTTATGCGAATTCAGATATTCTGCAATATCAGGGGCACCAGATTCAAAATCACCCCAATTCTTACCACCATAAGCGTTAAATTGGCAATGAGTTAAATGTAAAGCTGAATCCCTCCCTTTCTTGGTTTTAATTTTGCCTACAGCTTCAAACGTTTGAAGAGTATGTTCTTTATTCCCTGGATGCCCTAAATTATTTGCGTGAACATGAATTGTGTGAGGTAATCCTAATCGTTCATTGATGGTTGATAAACCTTCTAAAATTTCTCTCGGGGTAACATCAAAATGAAACACATGATCATCTAAGGAATTAACATTTTTACCCCAAGTCCAATTTTCAACTCCTCCAGGATTAACTATTTTTACAGCATACCCTTTTGTAACTTTTAAAATCCATGAAACATAAGCAGCTAATTTATCATAGTTTTTTTCTTTTATATACTCCATTACAAACCAGTTGTTCCCAAATAATGGAAATGCTGCTTTGTCAATGATAGGAGTATCTAAAAATTCTTCATGAGTGTGTCTGGCTTTGAGTAGTGGCATCGCAGGTTCTACAACTGTCGTATATCCCAGTCGAGCATATCGATATCCTGTTGCCCATGTGGAAGGTACAGCCCATCCTGTGCCACTTCGAGTTATTCTTGTGCGTTTTTCATTGGATTCCTCTGGTTTATCATCTGGTCGAAATGAACGTCCAGCATTAACTTTAGTTCCAGCTATATGTGAATGGATATCGACACCACCAGGCATCACAATCATTCCAGAAGCATCAATAACCTTGGCATCCCCATTTACTTTATCTACAACCACTCCATCCTTAATATGGATTTCTTTCTTTTCTCCATCAATATTATTTATTGGGTCGTAAACCAGACCGTTTTTTATGATTAAATCTTTCATAGTAATGTTCCTTGATTAAGTCTAAGACTTTGATACAAATTTGTAATTATCATTCATAGAAATAAATCTACTATTTTAAAGAATTTATTATTTTTATAAAGATTTATTATAAAAATTAAATGTAAGAACGAGATTATATTTTAAATTATACTGAAAGAAAAATCTTTATTTAGGTTCTTCAAAATCTTTTTTAAAGAGTTCTTGAGAGAAATTGTTGATTTCGCCAGGTTGAAGAAATCTCGTATGATCAAGATATTTTGCCCAATCAATTTCTTCTTTCTCTGTCTTAGGTAGTATTTTAATACTAGACTCTGTTCCTTCCATTTTATCACCTCCTTTTCCTTTTCCTTTAATTGTTCTGAACCGTAGATTTCTTTTTTAGATAGATTCAACTGGATATCAAGAGAGAACAAATCCATGAGAAAAGTCATATCAAAAAAAGAATCGGGTTCGGCTCTCTTGATTTAGAGTAATAATACTACTACTAAACTAAGTAATAATAATAATACCAATTTAATCGAGAGAGGTTTGTCGAACATTATTACAATATTTATCGATTGTACATATATAAATATTACTATAGAATTAATATGTCTGTTGAAATTACAGTATAAAGAACACAGTTTATTTAATAGTTTAAACTTAAATAGTAGTTTTTTTTTCTATTAAGGTAGTTGCAAAACATTTACTAATTTTTGTTTCAGTATGGTAAAGATATTCATTGCTGACGATGATCAATCCCTCCAACGGTTATATACTTTGATATTGACTGAAGCTGGTTTTGAAATTGTTGATACGGCATTTAATGGGAAAAGTGCAATTGAAAAATATAATAATCTTAAAGAGAAACCTGATATTGTATTGATGGACCATCGTATGCCCATAAAAAATGGACTCGATGCTATGGCTGAAATTTTACGGGTCAATAATCATGTAAAGGTAATTTTTGCGAGTGCGGATATAAGTATAAAACAAAAGGCTCTTTCGATTGGTGCTTGTGCTTTTCTTGACAAACCCTTTAATATGCGTAAATTATTATCAGTTATCCAGCAAGTCTATGAAGAATTAGTTTTAGAAACTTGAACTATATTACTTCTATTGTTAGAATTTACCTATAGTGTAATATTATTTGGATAATGTTTCATTTAATTATGATTTGACTAAAATCCTCACTTATAGATTAAGATAATATCGAAATAAGTTAATCTTATATATATTTCAAGATCTATCTTATAGTAGAAGTTAAAAAATCTTATAAAAGTGATTTAATATGGAAACTGGAAAAATGTTAAGTTTAGTATCCGGAATAATAACTATTGTTGCAACTTATCTCTTTTCGTGGTATGCGATTGATGTCGGTACAGTTTATTATTCTAACGGTTTAGGAATAATATATAATCTTGAAACTATGTTCACAGATGCTGAAAGTTTAGGAGCTACATTAGATATACCAGGTTTTTCTATTTATATTGTTGCGGGATTCTTTATCGCATTCTTAGTTGCAGGTGTTTTTCAAATACTCGGAATGAAACATCGCGCATTTGTGTTAATCGGAACTCTCTTAGTACTTTTAACAGCAACTTTAATCTTTCTAGGGAGTGGTGATGTTGTCGACGTTGAAAATTGGGTAACAAACATTTTAGGAACAGATCAACCATTAATAGAAGATATTATCCCATTAAAGATATTAGGTTACGGAACATTTGATATTGGGATGTATTTATTATATGCTGCTGGAATTATAGGAATTATAGCCACAGTTTATGGTCCTGGAGCCTTTTAAAATAAATTTTTTAACACTATTTTTTTATTTTATCTTTAAGAAAAGAGATTTTTAATAACATGCTAAAATAATTATTAAACTAATATATGTCTTATCTCTGCTTTTTTCAGATATCTATTGTGATCTATATATTCAATACATAACATACGCAAATCTTATATATACCATGACACCATTGTACTATTAAAAGTATTTTTTTATTAATTTTAAAACTAAAAAAATGTGAAAAAAATGGGAGCAGGAAGAATTATTGCCATAATTGGTGGCGTTGTTGGAATTCTTAGTATAGCTTTATACTATGTTATGCCTGAGATTTTTAGTTTATGGAGAATTGATGGAGGAGCAGCGCTCACCACTTATTTTGGAGGTTTTGGAGATGGGACGGGTGAAATATTAGGGATTCCCTTTGGACCAGAATCCGCAGAAGATATATTTTTAATAATTATTGCTGTTTTACTAATCGCTGGTGGAGGCATTGCAATACTTGGTGGTTTATTACAGAATAAATTGATTGGAATAATCGGGGGAATTGCCATGTTAGCCGGACCAATTCTATTAACAGTTCAATTATTCCTGAATCTTGGGATTTTTGATGATCCTATTTTATCAGATCGATTCCTCTTATGGGGTAGTGAAGCAGGTGTTAACTGGGGAGTTTGGATTGGTTATTTTATGGGTATTGGGGGCGGTATTTTAGGGATAATAGGTGGAGCTTTAGTAGATTAAATAGCATTAATTCCTTTTTTTTTTTTAATTAAAAGACAGGCAAGTTTGGAAGATACTTAGGTTTTATTTCTGTGGATCTTAATTAATTTTTCAATATCTTTAGAAGTGTTTATATTAAAAAAAGTTAGAAGTTTACTATCCAATGGTTTAATTTCATTCTCAATAGACAAGTAATTAATTTTCCAACCTTTATCTAAAAGATTTGACAATTTAAGATTATTTTTCTTAAGATTTTCTTTCGCTTTTCTGAATAATTTTTTGATTGAATAGATAGCAAAGAGAGGTTCGACAAATCTATTATTCCATTGAGGAATACAACAATCATATCCATATGATCTTTTTATCAAAAGTTCTAATATATTAAAATTAATGAATGGAGTATCACATGCAATTACAAATGCTTTTTCATAGGTTAAATCCTTTAGCTCTTTTGAGGCAGAATATAAACCTATCATAGGACTATGTGATTTCAAATCAGGAATAAGGTTATTTTCATCTATAATAAATCCTGTAATGTCCTTAATATCGATTTGGTTGATGTAATTTTGAACTTGTTCTCTCGAATTACCAACCAAGAAGATATCATAATTACTTTGTCTTAATGTATCGAGTTGATAGGATATCAGAGGTTTATCGAGGAATTTATAAAGTCCTTTATCACTCCCAAAACGAGAACTTTTACCTCCAATTAAAATGGATATAGCTAGATATTTAGATTTGTCTCTTTTATTTGACACAATTTTATAATATAAATTTAATAATCAATTAGACTAATAATTAAAAATCATTTATGATTTAAATTAATTGAAGATAATTAAATTTCCTCTCTAATTATCACATTACAAAGCATAATAAGCAACCTAAATTAATAATGAGAGATAAAGTAAAAGATCATTGCGCTATTTTTGGTGTTACTTCTGATGATTTAGGATTTTCCGTTTCTAAACTATTGTATCAGGGCTTAATTGCATTACAACACCGTGGACAAGAATCAACTGGAATTTCAATATTAAAAACTGGAGGAAGTATAAATACTTATAAAAGAAGTGGGTTAGTCTCACAAGTATTACGGAACAAAATATTGTCTCAATTCTGGGGCAATGTAGGAATTGGTCACAATAGATATGCCACTACTGGAGCGATTGGATACAAATCTACTGATTATATGCAACCTTTTCATTTCAAAAATAATGATATTGAATTTTCTATGGCATTTAATGGTACTATTGCTAACTTTGATGATGTTAAAAAAAATATGGATGAGATGGGACGTGTATTTATAACTGATACTGATACTGAGGTGATTGCACAATTAATTGGTTCAATTGCAGTAGGATCGGAAGATTGGCCAGAAGTCTTAACTCTAGCTAGTAGATTATTGGATGGTTCATATTCATTAATATTAATGACTTCTGAAGGAGATATCTATGCAATAAGGGATCCTCTTGGATTCAAACCGCTTTGTATCGGTGAATTAAAAAATTCAAAAAGAAATATCTATTTTGTCGCATCTGAATCTTGTGCTGTTGATGTTGTTGGAGGAGAATTTATACGAGATGTTAAACCAGGTGAAATAGTACACTTAAGTCATCAAAAAGACATTCATTCTGAAAATATTATAAAATCAAATAGAACTGCTTTATGTCAATTTGAATTTGTTTATTTTGCTCGGCCAGATTCAACGATTGACGGTGTATCAGTTGCAGAATCAAGATTAAGATTAGGTGAATATTTAGCTAAAAATGATCCTATCCTAAATGATCCTGAAATTAGAAAAAATGCAGTTGTAGTACCTGTCCCCGATTCTGGACGTAGTGTTGCCGTAGGCTACGCTAAAGAGGCAAGACTTCCATATGTTGAAGGATTGATGAAAAACAGATACGTTCATAGAACGTTTATAATGCCGGGTCAAGCAAAACGAAAAATAGCTGTAAGAGAAAAATTAAATCCAATTAAAAATGTTGTTTCTGGGAAAGATATAATCCTTTTAGACGATTCAATTGTGAGGGGAACAACCACTCAACAAATTGTTACACTTTTAAGAGAAAAAGGAGGAGTTAAAAGAGTTCATCTTCGGGTAAGTTGTCCTCCGATAGTAAGTCCATGTTATATGGGCATCGATTTTCCAACAAAAGCGGAATTAATCGCGGGAAGCCTTCAAGAGCTCTATGACGAGGATTATATTGAAGAAATACGGAAAAAAATTGGAGCGGATACATTAGAATATCAGACTATAGAAAATTTGACTCATGCTATAGGCAAGAATAAAAATCAATTATGTTTAGCCTGTCTAACAGGTGAGTATCCCTTAAAATCAGTGCAAAAATTAGCAGAAATGGAAAAATCTATAGTCAAAAGTAGAACTTAAAATCGACTAAAATTTATTCTACGCCATCCCAGCAATACGTGCATAGCTTTTCCTTAGGAAGACCTATAGCTTTGACTAAGTTCTCAAGTCTTTGGTATTTTAAAGTTGTTAATCCTAATCTTTTGCGTATCACATCGACCATAGTTTTAAAATTCTCAGAGTCTGGGTCAATATACTTCATTGGATCTCCAATATCTCTCCCAATTAATTCTTTTATTGCCCATCTTCCCGCCAAATCTAATTCAGAACGAGATCGAGAAAAATTCAGAAATTTACAGCCATAAACAAGTGGGGGACATGCTGGTCGCATATGAACTTCTTTAGCTCCAACATTAAACAACCGTTGAATTGTCTTTCTCAGTTGAGTTCCTCGAACGATTGAATCTTCACAGAAGAGTAAGCGCTTATCATTAATTAATTCTTTAATTGGGATTAGCTTCATTATAGCAACTAAATCTCTAATTGATTGATCTTGAGGCATAAAACTTCGAGGCCAAGTTGGAGTATATTTTACATATGGTCGTGAATAAGGAATCTTAGCCTCATTGGCATAGCCTAAACCATGAGCTGTGCCTGAGTCAGGGATTCCTGCCACCAGATCAATTTCTACATCATCATTTTTTGCTAAATAGGACCCACATCTATACCGAACAATTTCCACATTAATTCCTTCATACTCTGACGCTGGATATCCATAATAAACCCATAAAAAAGCACAAATTTGTAAATGATCACCAGGAGAAACTTTTTGCTCAAACCCTCTTTCATTTATGAAAACCACTTCACCAGGTCCTAAAAATTTTGATGTTTTATACCCTAAATTTGGAAAAGCACTAGTTTCCATTGTAACTGCATAGGCATCAAATTTTTCACCTAAAATAAGGGGTGTTCTACCAAATTTGTCCCGGGCAGCATAGATTCCTTCTTCAGTTAAAATCAACATTGTACATGACCCATCAATCATATTTTGCACTCTTTGAATTCCTTCTTCAAAAGTTTCACCTTGACTAATTATAGTAGCAATCATTTCTGTCGGATTTATTTCACCACCATGCATTTCAGAGAAATGAGTTCCATTTTTCAGCGCTTCTCTTGCTAGTTCCTCTAGATTATTTATTCTTGCAACGGTAGTAATTGCAAAAACACCAAGTTGAGAACTAATTATTAAAGGTTGATCATCAAAATCACTGATTACACCGATTCCCTTATTACCATGCATTTTCTTAATATCTTTCTCAAATTTAGATCTAAATTGGGACGAGGTAATGTTTTTTATGAATCTTTGAAATCCGCCAGAGTTCTTCACAGCTAAACCTCCTCTAACGGTTCCTAAATGGCTATGATAATCAGTTCCAAAAAATAAATCGTCAATACAATCATTTTTTGAAAATACTCCAAAAAGACCACCCATAATAATTCACTATATAGTAATTTTGAATTTTTCCTATTAAAGAATTTTATTAATCTACTATGAAAAAGAGCTCATTTTTTACAAAAATCTATAAAATTCTGATAAATAGTTATCCCATGTTTACTAGATTTCTCAGGATGGAATTGGGTTGCAAAAATATTTTCTTTAGTAGCAATTGAACAGAATTCAATATTTCCATATTTTGTCAAGCCTAATATATTTTCCTTGTTTTCAGGTATGCTATAATAGCTATGTACAAAGTAAAAATAGGAATTATTCGGGATTCCTTGAATAAGTAAATTATCCAAATTTTGGCAATTGACATTATTCCATCCAATATGAGGTATTTTTTCTACTTCTTCAATGTTAAATAGAACCACATTTCCTTTAATAATGTTAAGTCCTTTATAAACCCCCATCTCAGAACTTGATGTAAATAAAAGTTGAAGTCCTAAACAAATCCCAAATAAAGGTATATCTTCATCAATTAGTTGATGAATAACATTAATTAGATTCTTCTGTTCTAAATGTTTCATCGCATCGCCAAAAGCACCCACTCCAGGTAAAATAACACCATTTGCATTCAAAATTGTCTTAGGATCAGAAGTTACTGAACTATTGACCCCTAAATGATTCAAACATTTATAAATGCTCTTAAGATTTCCCATTTCATAGTCTATAATAGCAATATTAAACGACATAGTTATAACCTCATAGAGATTCCCGCTTTACTACATTCTTGTTTTACAACTTCTATTGGATATTCATTATAATGAAATATCGAAGCCGCTAAAGCTGCGTCTGCTTTACCAATTCTGAATACATCAATAATATGTTGAGGAGTTCCGGCACCACCTGAAGCAATTATTGGAACATTAAGTCTCTCACTGAAAGCTCGTGTTAGTTCTAGATCATACCCCATTTTGGTACCATCGCAATCCATTGATGTTAACATGATTTCACCACTACCTAATTTAGTTACTTCTTCACCCCATAGGAGGGCATCCTTCCCTGTTGGTGTTCTTCCTCCATTAATGTAAACTTCCCACCAACAATATGTATCATCCAAATCTATAAGAACTCTTTCTTTTTGATTATTTGGATCTTCAATATAATTCCTTTTAGCATCAATGGCAATTACAATACATTGAGAACCGAAAATGTTAGCACTTTCCTTAACTAAATTAGGATTTTTAACGGCAGCAGTATTTAATGTAATTTTATCTGCTCCTGCTCGTAAAATTTCTTTAATATCCTTAACAGATCTCAATCCACCACCGACTGTAAAAGGAATAAAAACTTGTTCCCCTGTTCTTTCAACCAAATCTATCAAAATTTTGCGCTTATCTGAAGAGGCTGTTATATCTAAAAAAATTAATTCATCAGCCCCATTTTCATCATAAAACCGTGCTAATTCGATTGCATCCCCTGCATCTTTGAGATTAAGGAATTTGGTTCCTTTAACAACTCTATTATTTGTTACATCTAAACAAGGAATTATGCGTTTAGTGAGTGCCATTTTTTCTAGTCTAACAAAGCTTAGGTAATACAAAAAATGTACTAAAATAAATGTTATGACAAACCAGGAATTGTTTCTCTTTCAAACCTTTTCATCGTTATTGCATCGCTAGGGCAAGTCACAGCACATAACCCACATCCTATACACTTTTCAGGATTCACGTTAGCAACTTCGTTTACAGTGATAGCATTAAACTTACAGCGATCGAGGCACGTTTCACAGGCACTGCATGCATCCTCGTCTATCGTTGATATATAATTTGCTTTAGCAATTGCTCTTGGATTATCGAATTTAGTTAATCCTCTTAATATACCACAGCAACATTCACAACAGGAACAGATAACAGAAGTAAATTTAGCAGTATTGTCGGTGGTTAAAACGAGACCTAGCTCTGCTGACTGTTTCATTAGTGCTTTCGCCTCCTCTTTTGAGATTACCTGCCTATCAGATTCATTGGATAAAACTCCAACTGCTGGACCTATTTGAAGGCAGTTATTGAGTGGATATTTATCAGTGCATTCTCTAACTCCACTTATTCCCGCTCTTAATCTACATGGACAAGGAATAATGGCAAAATAGTTGTTTTTATCAATAATACTATATACTTCTTCTAAAGGCACAATTTCATGTTTTGGGTCGATCTCTTCACTAACAGTTAACACCCTCATATAAGGTGTACCTTTCCAAGAAGTCTCCCACTTTTGATAATATTTATCTTCAATGTAAAACTTTCTGCTTAAATCAGCAAATTTTTTTGCATCAGGCCCTTCATAGTTTTCTTTAACAATAAAAGGAACATCATACATCATAAAGGCATCAGGTAATGAATACGATGTACCTAAGACGATTACAAATCGTTTTCTACTGACATCTTTAAGTTTTTCAATCAATTCTTCTTTATCAATATTTACTTGCTGAGCAAATTCTGTAATGTTTATCCCTTCAGGGATAACGGGGAGAATTTGAACTATTTTAGCGATTTCAGGGGTATACATTAGGCTTAAATACTCAATATAAGTTTCTGTAGGTTCATCATTTTCATCCGTAGGAACGGAATGTGGTTTTCTTATTAATTTTTTGGCAATATTTGTTAAATATTCTTTTTGTTCATTATTTACAATCATAATTCAATGAAATCTGAATTGTTTAATTGATCTTGTAAATAGTTCGTTTTTATAGTTTTTATATTTATATTAGCAAAATTTATCATAAATACCTAAATGCTCCACCTATCAGTTGTCCAGTGCTTATTCCGGCGTCGCCCGGCGGAATATTATTATGTTCCAGAAATTTTAGATTTGATCGCACAACTCTCTCCTTTATAGTTCTAGAAAAGGCATAGTTATAAGCGACGCCTCCCGTTAAACCTATTTTATCTAGATTATTCTCTCCGGCGATTTTTAGGGCAATTTTAGCAAATGTGCTGGCGAGTTCAATTTGGAATTTAGCTGCGATATCCTCATTATTAAACTTTTCCTGTTCTCTTAAAGAAATAACATCTAATACTAGTTTTGATGTATTAATGTTATAGACTCCATTTCTTTTAGCGAACTCAATACTCAACTCAATATTATTAGGGTTTCCTTTCCTAGCCATAGCTTCAAGTCTCATAGCAGGTTCACCTCGGTAGGTTTTAATTTTCGAAGCTCCTAAAAGATAGGATATAGTATCAAAAACTCTTCCAGTAGAACTTGTTACTGGAATATTTTGGGAAGGGAGGATACCGTTTGAAATCTTAAATTGAGAAATTAAAGTATTTAATTCATTATCTTTATATTCTAGATCATTTTCAATCTTTAGTTTTTTAAGAATCCTTATCGCATCATTCAAATCCATTGAGTTTATAATAATAGAGGTAGTCATACGAGCTGGAAATTTTGTACATCGATCTCCCCCAATCATTGGTTGGTATTCAAGGTGACCCAAACGTTTAAAATTAGAATAGGAAGAAAGAAGTATTTCACCACCCCAGATATTACCATCCTCACCATAACCAACACCATCAGTTGATATTCCTACTATTTTTTCATTTGGTGGCACTCCATTTTCAGCCATCAAAGACAAAACATGAGCATAATGATGTTGGATTTTATACACAGGACAATTAAATTGTTCCGCAAGCTCGTTTGCAAACCTAGTTGTAATAAATTCTGGATGTTCATCGCATGCTACAAATTTGATTTCCTTTCCTTGAATTTGCAGAAGATTTTTCACATGATATATTGCTTTTTTTAGGAATTCATAAGTTTCTAAATGAGAGACATTACCAATATGTTGGGTCGGAAAAATCCGATTTCGTCTTAAAACTGCTCCTGTAGTTGCTAATAGAGGTCCTGTTGCTATTGCTCCTGGAATAGTCACCTCAAATGGAAGTGGGATATACTCGGGTACATAACCTCTGGATCGCCTAATTAATTTTACTTTATCATCATGAATTCTTAAAACACTATCATCAGCCCTCTGATAAATAGGTCTATTATGAAGTAAGAATACATCTGCAAGGTTTTCAAGCTGTTCAAATATTTTTGAATTCTCAATTCCCATGGGGATATACGATTTGTTCCCACTGGTATAGACTAAGGGTTTTTTGCCGACATAATCAAATAAAAGATAATGGATTCCAGAATAGGGTAGCATTATCCCAATATTATTCAACCCGGGAGCAACTTCTCTACTAATAATAGAGGTTTCACTTAGATTTTTTCTTTCTAAGAGAACAATAGGTTTGCGAAATGATGTTAACAGTTCTCTTTCCTTATCAGAAATCTTCAGTATATTCTCTATACTTTCTAATCCAGGAACCATCAATGCAAATGGTTTAAATTTTCTTTGTCCTTTTCTCGTTCGTAATTTAATAATTACATCATCATCCGCTACACAAACTAAATGTACCCCACCAATACCTTTAACTGCAACAATCTCACCACTATTTATTCTCTTAGCTGTTTCTTGTAAAACCTGATTTATTGAATTATTTGCAATAATCTCGTTTCTATAATTATAAAGTGTATAATGAGGTCCACATACAGAACATGCAAAAGTTTGGGCATGGAAACGCCTGTTATTGAAGTCTGAATACTCCTGAACACAAGATTCCGGTTCGGCTTGATGACAAAATGGAAATTTAACCATAGTACTCCTTTCTCTATCATATGGTAATTCTGTAACAGTAGTAAACCTTGGACCACAAACAGCACAGGCGATAAATGGGTAATTAAAGTATTTTTTTTGTTGAGGATCATGCATGTCTTTTAAGCAATCATCACAAATTGAAATATCAGGTGGAAGTGTTAAACTAATACCACGTCCTTCTTCACTTTTTCTTATTTCCAAAGTATCAAATTGTTGGGAATCCTCTAAATAGCTTGTTTCAATGGTTTCGATGAAGGAGATTTTGGGCTTTTTACTATCAATTTCTTCTAAAAATTTATCTACTTTATGGGGTTTACCTTGAAGAATTAATCTAACTCCAGCATTGCCTCTGTTTAATATATATCCATTTAGATTTAAGGAGCGAGCTAGGTTATATAAAAAAGGTCTAAATCCTACTCCTTGCACAATTCCTGTAATGTTAATTTCAATAGTTTTATTTTCTTTCAATAAATTGATATTCTACATCTAATTTGAATTAAAATTTAGTCACTATGATATTTATAATAAATGCTGCATGTTCCTTCTAGTGAAACCATGCAGGGCCCTATAGGGCTTATCGGAGTACACTCTTTTCGAAAAAGCTTGCACTCATAGGGATATAATTTCCCTACCATTACCAAATGACAAGAACATCCTGGAGGAATATCTTGAGCCTTTTCAATTTTAATATCAAACTTCTTATCAGCATCAAAATCTTCATATTTCTCTTTTATGACCAATCCGCCATCATAAATCCTTCCAATTCCCCTCCATGGCGATGATACAGATTGAAAAACATCTTCTATGATTTTTTGAGCAACAATGTTTCCTTCAGGTTTTACTACTCTTGAATATTCATTTAATGTTTCATATTTTTTGTCTCTCACTTGCTTTAGAAGCATTAAAATTGATAATAACACATCATTAGGTTCAAATCCAGAGATTACATTCGGAATTTTATAACCTTGAGAAAAAATTTCATATGGTTTTAAACCGATAATGGTCGAAACATGCCCTGGAGATATAAAACCATCTATTTTTAATTGGGATTGGCTCATCAAAAGTTCTAAAGCAGCGGGGATTAATTTATGAGCACAAATTACAGAAAAATTTAAAGGAGGTCCAGATTGTAATTCATATCCAATCAGAGGAACAGTAGTTTCAAATCCTATTGCAAAGAATATTACTTCTTTCTTGGGATTATCCTTAGCAATTTTTATTGCATCATTTGGTCCATAAACGATACGTACATCAGCACCTTTTGCTTTAAGTTCTGCTAGAGAGATATTTGTTGCTGGTACGCGTATCATATCTCCAAAAGTAGTGATAATTGTATCATCTCTTTTCCCAAGTTCTACAGCTTTATCAATATCTGCGGCGGGACAGATACAAACTGGACATCCAGGACCTGATAATATTTCAATCTTTTTTGGCAAAAGAGTTCTTAAACCATATTTAGAGATAGTATGTTCATGAGTCCCGCAAACATGCATAAATTTCACAGGTTTATCTATCTCATTTCTGACCTTTTTTATTCCTTTTATTAATTTAAAAGTAAACTCTTTGCTCCTTAACATATTTATTCCTGGAATTTCCAAATTTCTCACCTTTTAACAGATCCGTGGAATTGGTTCTCCTAATGGCATATCAACAAATCTTGTACCTCCCACTAGAGTTTTCAACAAAACTCTCTTGGAATTCTCTGATTTGACTTCTCCTATAATTTCAGCGTCTTTACCAATCTGAGTAGATTTAATTTTCTCCAAGATAGTTTCTGAATATGCAGGATCAACTGCTAAGAGAGCTCTTCCTTCACTTGCTATATTGTAAGGATCTAATCCTAACATATCACAAATTGCTGTAACTTGTTTCTTAATAGGAACTTTTTCTTCATCAATCCAAATACTAACATTTGACTTTATAGCCCAATCATTTAATGCAGCAGCAATACCACCCCGAGTAGGATCTTTCATAGCATGAATTAAGTTGTTATCAATTTCACTCTTAAGTACTTTATAAATATCGAGTAATAAGGAGATATCTGATTGTAAGTTAGTGGTAATATTCAAACCTTCTCGAGAAGCCATTAGCGCTGTCCCATGATCTCCAATACTCCCAGTTAAAATAATTATATCTCCCGGTTTTAATTGATTATCTAAAATTTTTATTTTCTTATCTTTAATTCCAATACCAGTTGTAGCAATAATTAGTTCATTTAGAGTCCCACGTGGCATTACTTTTGTATCTCCAGCAATTATTGCAATACCTGCTTCTTTTGCTTTTGAATTCATAGAATTAACTATCTTCCCTAAACTTTCAAATTCAAAACCTTCTTCAATTATTATCATAGAAGTCAGAGCAACTGGTTGTGCACCCATCATTAGAAGGTCATTTACAGTACCACATATGCTTAATATCCCTAAATCCCCTCCAGGAAAAAATAAAGGAAAAACTGTGTGTCCATCTGCTGTAACCACAATCTCTTTTTCATAGTTATCTAAAGGGATTGTAGCCCCATCATCTAATTCATCAACACCTATACCATTATTTACATTCTTAAAGGGAATATTTTTTATAATAAAATCTATTAACTTTTCTTGTAAAACTCCACCAGCTCCATGTGCCAAACGGATTACATCTGAGCTCTCTTTTTTATTACTCATAATAAATAAAAATTTTAAAGAATTAAAAGAGTTTATGTGTGAACTCATAATTTTGTGAAATGTTGATTGGATGTATCCAATTAAAAGAAAAGTACAATAAGAATCATTCAAACTCTTAAAAGAGACAAAATATGGAATTTATAATTTAAAAAAAAAAGACTAAAATAAAATTAATTAATTGAATTTATTGGAATTTTATTCTTCCAATATTTTTATGTTTATTACAATCTCTAAAAGGGTTTGTTGCTATTATAATGAAACTTGGTAGAAGTAGACTAGAGAAGGAAAGAAAAACAATAAAGACGATGATTGGTATGTACTGCAAAAATAATCATAAACATAAACTTGAATTTTGTGGAGATTGTCTAGAACTCTTTAAATACGCACAAGATAGATTAAAAAATTGTCAATTTGGAGAAAGTAAACCCATATGTGAGAAATGTAATATTCATTGTTATAAAAGGGATATGAGAGAAAAAATACGGGAAGTTATGAGATATTCTGGTCCCAGGATGATATATACCCACCCAATTATGGGATTTCGGCATCTTTTTAAAAAAATTAAGAAATTTTAAATGCTCTACAAAAAACTATAGTATTAAGAAATTCCTTCTATTTCAAGAATGGCGGAGAAGGTTGACATAAACATTCTGGCTAAAATTATTATCAATAAAATTCGCAATCCAGTAATAGTTGTGAAATATCCATTACCTTAATAGGAGAGTTATCTTCTACTGCAACTTGAAATAAATTGTTTTTACAAAATACACAGGAACTAACAAGAACTTCAGCTCTTGTTTCTAACGCTTCTTTCAATCTATCTTCACGTATTCTTACCATACAAGTACGAGTCTCTGTTATCCTGTCTCTCCCAACTTCAGCAGCGATATCACCATATAGTGCTTTTACCCCTCCTCCAGCTCCGCAACACCACGCCATTTCTTTATTATGCTTCATTTCAAATAACTTTACTCCTTCTATCATTCGAATAAGTTCTCTAGGTTCTTCATAGACATCACAGTATCTACCTAAATGGCAAGGGTCATGATAAGTTATTAGTAAGGGATTATCTTGAGAACGTTTTGTATATCTAATTTTTAAATCTTTTTCTTTAACAACTTTTAAAACGTATTGGGTTAAATGATAGAGATTAAATCCTAAATTATAATCTGCAAGCCTAGAATATTCCAAATTGAAGGTTGAAAAACACCCGGAACATGAAAATACCACATCTTTTACACCACTCTTTCGAACCATCTCAGTATTATGCTTTACTAACTCAAGAGCGGCTTCTTCCAATCCGGTACGAAATAATACAGAACCACAACACCTTTCTTCGGGAAAAAGAACGAATTCAACACCTAATTTATCTAAAACTTGACTTGTTGCTGAGACGAGTTCTTTATTTCGATATGAAGATGTACAACCTACGAAGTAACCAACAGAATAAGATATTTCTTGTTCTTTTACTGTATTTCTCTGCTTTGCACGCTCATAAGCTCTAGCTCCCTCTTCACATGATTCACACCAATTAAATCTATCTATGTGACTTTCGAGGAATGGGTTATTATTTTTTATTATCGAGCCTTTAAGAGCTTTTAATTTTTCTGGCATTGCTCCTTTTTTTACAACTTCTTTTCGGAGGTTCTGAAAGACACTTAAAGTATCAACTCCGACAGGACAAACTACTTTACAATTACCACACAACATGCAGCGAAATACTGAAGGAATAATATCAATCTTGTTGAATTTTATATCCTTTCGATCCAATGCCTTGATAATTCTATTGCGACCTCCAGCGTAATCAGTTTCACTCCATGAAGTATTATATACTTTACAAACGTGTCGACAATACCCACAATGAGTACAACGCTCATAAGAGTATTTGTCTTTAAATTGTTTTGAAGGCTCTTTGAGGTTTTCTCTAGAAGGGGATATTAGCCCCGCTACAGGTGGACCCGTAGTAATTACATCTTTTAATTCTTTTTCTTCTTTACCTTCACTCATTTCTCATAATCTCCTTTTGAATACTTTTTCTATTGAGAGATATATTAGTTTGTATTAAACCTGATTATTATATATTATACCATATTCTATTGATTTGGTTTTATTATTTAAATTATTTTTTTTAGAAACAATTTGTATAATATTTTTGCTGTTTTAAACAGCAAAGAGACTCTCCAAAATTTCATTCTAGCTTCAGTTAATCTATATGAATTAAATAAATTCTTTGGATCTAATTTATCCTTTAGAACCTTCCATCTCTTAATTTCTTCTGGTTTATATTTAAGTAAGTAGAAAGTGTTGACAATTCCAATAGTATACAATTGATCTCCTTGATTAAATGCTTTAACAGCAAACTGATGTAACAATGCTTTCACTGTAAAAAATTCAATTGGCTTACTAAGATCTGTAAGTCCAAAAATCTTTACTCTTGTAAATCCTTCTTCGCCTGAAATAGAATAAGAAGCTGTTGGAAATTTATATTTCTGTTTTTCTTTTACGTAGTATTTAAGGAAATCCTCTATTCTGTTATCAGAAATCCAATACTCCTGAAAAATTAAATTTCTTGTAGATAGGCCTATTGATACTTCAGCATCACTAATATCACGCCATTTTTCTTTTAAATAGGATTTATCAACTTCAAAGGTTTCCATTGTCGAAGCATAATACTTTACATCTGATACACTTTTTGATGTTAGTTCAGGATCATCATAAAAAACCGCCCAAACTAACCATTCTTGTATTGGGAAAGTTACATGTGAATACTTTTCAAAATCTCTTTCTGAAATTGAGAGAAATAAGGGTTTATTTGGAAGTTCATTTTTGATCACTTTATAAAATTTAAATGCTTGCTCAATCGAATTAAAACCATAACCAATTATCTCTAAAGAAGTTTTAAGTGTTGTTATAGACAATTCAACATTTGCTATTGCTCCGTATATACCATAAGTGCCGACTATATCTTCAAGAGTTATTTCTTCATTAGAGTCTCTCGAGATCTTAATAATTGACCCATCTGGTTTTACCAAATCTAAAGAGACTATCGTTTCCTGCATTGTTCCGTACTTTACTACTCCAATTCCTGCTTTTCCAGGGGTTCCAATAAAACCACCAACGCAAGATGTCTTAAAACTAGTTGGAAAGCATTTTGGTTCAAGTCCATAATCTGCAAGTGTTTCTATTAAATTTAACCAGGAAATTCCACTTTCAACCTTTACAATCATTTTTTCTTTGTTGACTTCGAGAACTTTATTTAATCTACGCATATCTATAATTACACCTCCCTTAGAAGGTGTTGCTGAAGAGAAACAAGAAGTACCCGCTGCTCTAATTGTAATTGGAATATTGCGTTCTCTACAAATTCTAATAGCTAGTGAAAGCTGATTGATATTAGCTGGACGAAGGATATGACTTGCAAGATAGTTCTTTTTAAACTTGTAGTGATATGAGGGTAGGGAAGTCAGATCTGCTGAAGCAGATTCAAGTTCAAAAGGGTTAGTGCTTACATGGTATGGAGATATAAATTCCAAGAATTTACTTTCGAGATCCTTTTTTTTTTCTGTTTTTATTTTTGGTTTTAATTCAATATTATTTGGAGGGTTCAACTAAGTATAACACCTGTAATTATGATAATAGTAAAAGATTATTATTAAGGAAATATCCTAAAAAGAAAGCAGCCCACCAACATACCAGAGTAATATAACCGGTAATCTTTGCAGGTTTCCTCTCTGCAGCGATTCCAAATAACATGCTTAAAAACCCTGTTATTAAACCAATAGCCCCAAAGATTATATGAGGTAAATGATAAGTAAGTGGATACCCTTTAATCCACGCGGTTGGTGATATTTTTATAACTGCTACTAATACATTGATTACCGTTAGTATCCAAGAACTACCTGCCATAATTCCGTGTACTTTTACGAATTTATTTTCATTTACAAGTACTAAAACTGTAGCAATTGATATTAATAATAACGCAGGTAACCCCAAATATAAACCTAAATGGTCAAATATATTTGAAAGAATATCAATTTTAGGAGGGGCTCCAATAATTATTTCAACATACGCAAATGGTGGTGACCCAGTCAGATTATTTCCTGCTATAATGAAAATAGTATATGATTTCTGTTCTAAGGTGGGAGTTACATTATAGGCAACAGTAATAGTGTCAGAAGTAGGATTCAAATCATCTACTGAATCATCGACTATTCTATTAGACGAGGGAAGGATCGTAAATAAATCATTATCTTTAGCACCAGGATAAGTATGAATAAATAAGTTTGATCCCGTAGCTGTCACATTAAATAATGTATATCGAGTATTATTTGTTACAGTTGTAACTGGTACTGTGGTTGAGATAGTATATCCCCCAAAATTCGCGTGGCAACTACTTGATTCATGATTATCCCCAAAAGTAGGTCTAGTAGTCCCATATAAGAACATTGGAATAAAAACTAAACCAATAATACAAAAAAAAAGGGTGAGTGTTTTCTTTTTCATTTTACTTTCCAATTTTAATAAATATGTATTTTATCTTTGTTTGTAAAATAAAGTTAAAAATTTGATCGATATAAATTAAAAGCTATACCATTTTTAAAAGATTGTAGCAATATTTTCCCCTATTTTGTTCCATAAGAAAAATATTTATTAAAATTCTTTAATAAATCCATTCAAGATTGATTTTATGAAGATAAGTAATGTTGTATTAAGAAAAACTGTAGCTATACATTTAGTGCTAATATTATTTTTATTTACATTTGTGCCAATAGTTTTAGATTTAATAACATATCGTAATAGAATAATAGTTATATCTATCCTCGGTAATACTCTCTTACTGTTTTTAATTGCATTATCAATTTTTGATTTGTTCTTGCTAATTGTTAAAAAATTGAATTATCAATTGATTTCAGCTCTAAATTTGATCCTTACCTTATTTTTATTTATTCTCTTGATATACAGTTTTCTTAATAATTTGTTTGAATTTTTGTATGTTCTTAATTATAGTAATTCAGCACTTCCTCTCATTTATAAAATTGTATTTATCTGGGCGGGAGAACATGGCTCAATCTTGACTTGGATGGTATTTAATTCATTAATTATATATTTTTATAGAATTAAAAACCAAAATAAAGCTGATTTAATTTTTATACGATCAGTTCTTATATCATTACTTATTTCGCTTGTATTTTTTTCAATATTATTTGTTATGAATCCCTTTGAGGTAGACTTAACACCTGCCTTTTTAAATGGAAATCCTAGTTTAGATCCAAGTTTAGATCCTAAGCCTATTTTAATGTCACCATTTATGATATGGCACCCATTTTTTACTTTTATCGCTTATGCAATCTTTTTAGTTCCATTTACGATAAATATTGCCGAAATCATTTCAGGGAACTCAAGATTAATGGGTTTATATGAAAAGAATTTTTATAATTTCTCTATGAAATTTGGATGGCTAGTTCTCACTTTAAGTATTGGTCTAGGGGCTTATTGGGCTAAAATTGCCATAAATTGGGGGAGATATTGGGGGTGGGACCCTGTTGAAACAGTATCTCTTATTCCATGGCTTTTTAGTACAGCCTTCTTTCATTCAATAATCTTTAAAATAAAAAATCCGAATTTAATAAAAATTAATGTAGGTCTAATTTTTATATCAATAATTTATTCTACATTAATTACAAGAGGTGGGATTTCACCTATCCATTCCTTTACTGGAGTTACAGAATTGATAATATGGACAACACTAGTAGGTTTAATCTTAACATTATGCACTCTTTTCGTAATATATGTTGTTTTAGACTATTTAATGGAAGAATATAGAAACAAAAAACTATTATTTGATTATTTAAGTTATTTATTCCTATTTGGTATGTCTTTTATATGCATTTTCGGACTACTTATAACTCCATTAACCAATATCTTATCTACTTATCTTTCCATAGACGAAATTTACATTGGACCTGACTTCTACATTATAACTCTTTTAATTCTAGCATTTGGGTTGTCTGTAACACTAACTTTTTGCTCAACATGGGAGTATTTTGATCTAAAGAGAATAGGTTTGATATTGATTTTAGCATTATCAGCTCAATCAATCGTATCTCTCTCTATATTGTCTTTAACTGGAATTTGGATAAACCCGATAATAGCAGTATATTTTACTTCTATACTTTTTTCATCTTATAGGTTTGCAAAGAATCTTACTATGAGAAAAGGAATTGTCTATTTCTTCAGGTTAAATTCTAAAACTATCATTCATTTAGGTATTTCATTCATTCTTGTAGGCACATTAGTTCCTTCAATATTTGAAACTTTTCAAGATATTTTTTTCATCACAGGATTCTTTCTATTTTTGATAGGAATAATTCCTTCAATATTTAGATATTTTTTTTCAAAAAAGAATAACGAAAAAGATTGACCAGTTATGGTAAAAGTGTCCATACTAAAAAAACTTATAGGAGAAATAGATTTATATAATCGATGATTATTATTTTTAATCATTATTCTAAATTAGAATACGAACTTAATCGATACGTTGGAATAATATCATGGTAAAATCCAATAGAGATATAATAAATTGTAATAATGTTTCAAAACAATTTGGATATTTTTTTGCCCTTAAAAAAATTACTTTTAAAATTCGAGAGAATACAATATTTGGAATTGCAGGAGCAAATGGGGCTGGAAAAACAACCTTAATTAAAATTTTATCTGGTCTTCTTAAACCAACTATCGGTAATATAACGATTTACGGAATGAATTATGAAGAAAATTCTGATATCATTAGACAAAATATTGGAATTATAACTGATGATTCATTTCTTTTTGAAGAATTAACTGTTTTTGAAAACTTACAATTTTATGCTAATTTACATTTAAATTTTGAAAAAAAGAAAATTGCAGATAAAATTGAACAATTTTGTGAAAAATTTACTCTAACAGAATGGATTAACGAGCCTGTCAGGATTTTATCTCACGGAATGAAACAAAAAGTAGAATTAATTAGAGTTTTAATTCACCAACCCTCTATTCTGCTTCTGGACGAACCTTTTTCAGGATTGGATTATGATGCAACTGAAATGTTATTAAACTCTTTTAAAGAATTAAAACGGAGCCAGAACATGTCAATTATTCTCACAACTCACAAAATTGAACTATTCCAACAAATTTGTGATAGTGTAATGATTTTGAAAAAAGGCAAAATTAACAAAACAGCGACACAAGAAGAAATTAAAGAAATTAACATTAAATCTTTATTTTAAGGTGAGTCAATATTGAAAAATGAGAAAATTAACTTTAAATCTAGATTAAAACAATTTAAAGTAATCTTAATCAAAGATCTTAAATCGGAACTTCGACAAATTAATGATTTATTTTCAATTTTTCTCTTTGATTTAATCTCAATTTTTATATTTTCTTCAGTTTATAACTTTGGAACCCAATATCAGAGCATGCCCTTGGAGATATTTGTTATTGAAAATTGGCTTATCATATTTTTTACACTTATATATATTATGTCAAAATTATTTATTAAGGAGAAAGACTCTGGAACAATTGGGGGATTACTTTCTGCACCTGTTTCTGCAAACCTAATTCTTTTAAGTAAAATTATTTTTTGCTTTATTTTATTATGTTTTGTGGAGGTTATCCTCTTCCTATTTAGTGCTTTTATATCTACTCCTTCAATTACTAATTTCAACATAAATCAATTATCTATTTTTATTTGTTTAGGCGTGTTAATACCTTCGTTCGATTTATCCATCTGTGGAAGCTTAGTATCTGCGTTCTCAATGTATGTCAAAAATAAATCGTTTGTATTACCAGTTTTATTATTTCCTTTAATTTTACCATTAATTACACCGATTATATCAATAAATATTAAGATTTTAGAAGGTGAATTAATTACTAGTTTACTCTACGAAATTATTTTTTTTAGTGCTCATATTGTTCTCATGAGCTCAATTTTGTTATTAACTTCAGAAATACTACTATATGAATAAAGGAAATTTAGCTACACTGTGTAAGTATCTGGTTCGCTACCATTACCATAGATGAATTAAATACTCCAGTAACTACAACTTCAATCCCGTTTTTCAAATCGGTTGGAGGAGTTAATCCATTTATATCAATTAAAATGCTATAATCTCCTTCGGTTAAATTAAAATCACTACCCGCAAATCCTTGAACAATTCCTATAACTTGAATTTCTCTATCATCATATTTAGAGGGGTTTGAGGTAACTTGAGAAACTTTAAGGTAGGGACGAGCATTTTTTGTAAGCATTACTGCTATAACTATAATAGATATAGTAATACCAACTAAGGCAATAATTTTAGTTTTTTTCATTCTCATGGCTCAAATTCACTCCTCAAGATTCTTTTCCAAATTTTTAATTCGTTCTAATATTTTTCTTAATCGATATTTAGGATATACGATTAAAATAATTATAACTGACCAAAATAATATGTAGGCAATTGTTATTGTAATTAAGTCTGAATAGAAATATTGAAATGTCATTTTATTTATGCCTCTATTAATCTTTTTTGTATAATTTTATCTAATTTTGTTTTTGCTTTATCCAATTCTCCGAATCTCTTAATAATATAAAAAAATAAGATTGTAATAGCAATTAAATTAAAAATTAGCATAAATAATTTGATTGGTTCCCAATAAATATTACCAGGCTCTCCCGGTGAGGGATTAATCAAAGGATGTAAACTTGTAAATATTAATGCTGAAAAATAGCTTAGAGGAACGGTAGGAAATAAAGCAATACCTAAAACGGATGATAATTTTGCCTTCTTTTCTTTGTCTTCAATCATACTTCTAAAAATTAAATAAGCTAAATAAGAAAGGAGTAAAACAAATGTCATTGTTTGTCTAGCATCGCTCCACTGCCAAAATACATTGTTATAGTCTCCAGAAGTAGCATTATACCACAGAGATCCTGTGATTAAAGCAAAAACAGTAAAGAATACCCCTACAATTATACTATTTGTACCTAATCGGTTCCAATTTATCTCTCGTTTCTTTAAATAAAGTGCATGGAACAATAAACTAATTCCAAAGGATAAATAGGCAAGCCATGCACCAGAGACATGATAAAAAAATATGATGTATACCACTCGATTAGGGTCACCCCAGACAATAATATTAAAAGATGTTAATATAATAATAAGAAGTAGGTTAACTAGAAGCATGGATAATGAAATGATCAATAAAAAATTAGTCCTAAACAATTTAGGGCCATTCATGATGATATATTTATGAAAACCTGTTTCCGTTATTTTTTTATTTAAACGTTTTATTTTTTGCGATGATTATTATTTTTCATTTAAGACATTTTTTTCTAAAATTTAAAAGTTGATTTTATAAAAAAAAAATTGTATTAGAATTTAATTTCTTCTCCTTCTAATCAGTATTATAATTGCTCCCGATGCAACAATTCCACATGCTATATATAAAAATACACTGTTAAATGGAATTATAGACGTTAGTGAAGCAATGGTAACAGAACCTGAGGTTACTATCACTGTTAGCGTTTTATGATAATAAATAATACTTTGTTCATCCGCAGTAGAATTCGCACCATTAACAACAGCTACGAATAATTGATAAGATCCATCAGTATCAGGTGCTAAAACTCTAAATCTCAAAGGATTAACAGTATTTCCATTTGTATCCAATTCAACTTCCCATATTCCAACGCCCCAATAAGCTGTTTCACCATTTACAGTGTTTTGTGATATTCCTAAACCAAATTCTCTATTATCTCCAAGTTCGTAAGGGATACCGATACTAAAAGTTCCTGATCTATTATTATTAGATTCAAGAGCTTCATTAAATCCTTGTATTGAGGCTGTTAGTGTAATTAATCTTCCAGAAGTTGATGTTGAGACCGTAAAAGTCCCTGATGAGGCTGCATCACTAGAACCATGACATCCAGAATGTGTACCGCCTGTATAATCCAAAATTCGAGTAGGATGAGCTAAGCTTATACCTACTATTCCCAAAAACATGAAAGCTAGTATTGTTAAGATTAGCACTTTATTTTTTTTCATTTTAGATATCTCCTCCTAATTTTTTTCTTTTGTGGAGTATAATAAGAATTAGGGGAATTACGGTTAGTATTCCAGATCCAAAGATAAAAATTAATTCGAAGCCAGGAATAGCCCCGTCAGAAGTAGATTTAACTCTAACAGTTATTTCTGTTTTAATATAATTAAATGGCTGAACGGTTCCAAACGATTCACCACCTTCAACTGCAACAATTGTTAATGTGTGACTCCCGCCTTTCGTTGGAGCGTAAACTATAATAGTCACAGTATTATTAGCATTTCCAGAAGCGTCTAACCCAACCTCAAATGCAGTTGCTTCAAATTCTCCCATATAATCATGAGCACCAAAAAAGAATTCATTATTATCATCGAGCTGAGCAGAAATTCCAACCAAAACATGCTTATTTGCTGCTGTTGCAAATCCTATAATATCAAGTGTTATATTGAAATGGGTTCCAGGATCAAGTATTACTGATGTAGTATTTGCTGGTGAAACAGTTGCAGACAATGTACCGGTAGATTCTGTATAGGTTCCTGCATGACATGAGCCATGATCAGTTTCTTCCCATTCTATTAAATAACCAGGCCATGCACTAACAGTACCTACTATGGCTAAAACAAAGAATAGTACAATGAACAACCGTAGATATTTTTTATTCACTCTATATTTCACTTTTTTTTTGTATTATTGAACTTTTTTAAGTAAATTGCTTTTCGTTTAAAAAAAAAGACTTTTCTTATAAGTATTACTTAAACTGGATAATTCAAACAACTTAATCGCTTGTAGTTTCAATCTCTGCCAATTTCACATGATTTGTTTAAATCTGAAACCATCAAAAAACAATTATAAATAAACCAATAGATCAATGCTATATTTCTTCTTTAATTTGAATGTGAATTAGAATCAGATAGAATAATTTTTAAACTTAAACCTAAATGAGTATTTCATAAAAACGCAATCTTTTATCCTTATTATCACTGAGTTTTTTAATGAAATTAGCTTCTTGTAACTTCTTTAAAGAATAGGTTACTGTTCTTTTAGGAAGAAGAGTTTTTTTTATTATATCTTTTTGAGTGAGAGGTCCTCTCCTTTTTAAAAGATATAAAATGAATTTTCCTGAGGGAGACAATGATAATAACTTCTGTTGACTTGAATAATCCTCTATTGAATAGATACCATTTCCAATCAAAATGAAAATTCTCCAAACAATGAAAAATTGTTTATTAGGTTTTTTAGTTTAGATATATAACGTACTACTTTTAATATTTGCGCAATGTAGCTATTTTAAACAACCAAATTAGATATTGTTGCAACTTCTCATAAATTTTGATTTGTAGTTTCAATTTGAAACATTAGATTTTTAAAAAGTATTAATTTTTTAGTTTAATATAATTTCTACTGTAAAAAATGATAAAAATTAAAATTAATAATGAAATCAAAAAGCGGATAGTCTAAAGTGGGTATAAGTCTTTGAGGGTTTTAATTAAAAGTATTATAAATTTTTAGATCTTCCCTAAAACTAATTTTCCTCCGCGAAATATTTATTAGCAAATTATTTATAAACAACAAGTTTTAAAAACTTCAAAAAAAGATTAAATTATCTTATTAAATCATAGTAGAATTTATAGAACAACAATGCAGTTAGATGGAATTGATAAGCAAATATTAAGAGCACTGTTTAACAATGGACGTGAAAGCTTAACAAATTTAGAAAAAGTCATCTTTAAATCAGGTACTGAAACTATGAGTCACACAGGAATAGCAAAAAGAATTACAAAATTGGAGGATAGTGGAATTCTTAAGGTCCAAGCGAATACAAATGTTAATAAACTTCAATACAAAACTGTATTTTTATTAATGGAAATGAGTAGTTTTGATGAAGTACAAAATATTATTAAAGCTTATAAAGATTGTCCAAGAGTTTTTCTCCTAGCACATGTGAGAGGTCAATATAATCTAATTTTAGGAATTATTGGTCAGAATATAGATGTTTTACATAGATATCTAAATTATTGTGGTCCGGCTAATAGAAAAGGAATTTTACATTCTGCCTCCATTTTTGCCTCAGATCTTATTCTACCTAAATTTCTTCCTCTTAACCTTTTTAGTCAAGAAAGCAATGAAAGTAATTGTGGTAATATATGTAAGAAATGTGTAGCATATCTAGATAATAAATGTTTTGGATGTGGTAGCTTTTAGAGATAAATAGTCTTTAAAAATTTTACAAATTATCATTTTTCGACTCTACTGTTAAAATTCCATGATGAAATTAATTAAAGAATTAAAATTATATTTTAGACGTAATTTAATTATTCTTTTACATTTTTTTACAGAATTCAATAACAGAATTAGAAATTTTTTAATAATTTTAAGAATAAACTATCTCAACTAATTTTTTTTATTATAAATTAGCTAAATTAAATAGAAAAAAAACAACAAAAAATTGATAAAAAATGGCTGTAAAAGTAGCATTCTTACAAAATTCTGATTGCTGGGGGTGTCACCAGAGCCTACTTAATCTACACTTGGGCTTACTTAATGTACTTCCAGCATTAGAGATTGTCTATTGGCCAGCTGTAGTGGATTTCAAATATGATTCGTTAAAAGCTAAAGCTGACGGAGAGATTCTTGTTGGATTCGTTGAAGGTAGTCTACGTACGAAACATGATATTGAACAAACAAAATTGCTTAGACAAAAATGTGCTTTGATCATTGCTTTTGGAAGCTGTTCTTGTTACGGTAATGTACATGGATTAGCTAACCAATGGAGTAAAGATAATTTAGTCAAACGAAAATTCTCGGAAGTTGAAAGTATAGCTGATGGAAGCGGTGGTGAACCAATGGTGAATACTCCAGGTTTCGCTGATAAAATTGTACCTGTGGATGAAATTATTAAAGTTGATGCATACATTTCAGGGTGTCCTCCCAAACCAGAGGCTATTGCTAGTGCTGTTGTTTTCTTATTAGGTCAAAAAGCATTCCCAATGAACGATTTAGCATTTTGTAATGATTGTACCATCAAAGATAACTGTTTATTAGATAAAGGTAAACTTTGTTTTGGTTCAATTACGAGTATAGGATGTAGCTTAAAATGTACTAGCGATGGTAAACCGTGTGTTGGTTGCTTTGGACCTGCTAAGACTGTCGATTCTAGAGCAGATAAGTTAAATAGTATGGCAAATAATCTTGGCTCTCTTAGCTCAGGAGACAAAAAATCTCTTTATGAATTCTTACCATTATTCATAAATGTTCCATTAATGGCGGGATTTGATTTAACAGGAGATATTTTAAAACAAATTAAGAAAACAGGCACTCCTGAAACACCTCTTGCAAATCTTCCTCCTACAACAGAAGAAATTGCAGGTAAATTAATGGGATTCTTAAGAGATAATCGAGATTTCACCGAAATATCTAATGTCTGTGATACTTGTCCTAGGATTATAGGAAGCAAATCTACAATGACCAGAGTAAAACGAGACTATGAGGGTCTTCCTAATTTGGAAGATTGTTTTATTGAGCAAGGATATATATGTGCAGGACCTATAACTAAAGCTGGTTGCGGCGGAATGTGTATAAAAGTTAATGCTCCATGTACTGGCTGTTTTGGTCAGACAAAATGGGGTGTTAATCAAGCAGAGAGATTTGCTGATACAGTGATAAAAGGATTTAATGTAAGTTTATCAAAAGATGAAATACTCGCTCAAGTAAAAGATCATCTAGGCACATTTGAGAAATTTACATTAGCAGCAAATAGAAACTATAAAGGAGGCGAATAGAAAATGGTAAAAGAAATAGTTGTTGACCCTGTCACAAGATTAGAAGGGCATAATAAATTAAAAGTAGTGCTTGGAGATGATGGTACTGTTCAAGACATTCAATTCAGCATTACCACAACAAGATTTTTTGAGAAGTTTCTTGAAGGGCGTTACTGTGAACACATTCCAAGAATAACTCCAAGAATTTGTGGTATATGTCCAATTCCTCACCATCTAACACCTACCAAGGCTGTAGAAGATGCGTGGGGTGTACAAATTCCTCCAGCGGCATATAAATTGCGACAGTTATTGCAAAATGCAAAACAATATTCATCACATGCATTGCATTTCTATGCACTCGCAGCTCCTGATTTCTTATTAGGACCTATGGCAGATCCCGCATTAAGAAATGTTGTCCATGTAATTAATCAAATGCCTGATGTCGGTGCTATGGCATTAAAGATGATGGATTTTGGTCAAAAATTATGTCAGGAAATAGGTGGAAAATCAGTACATCCAATTTCAGCGATTGTCGGTGGTATGAAAAAACCAATGGATGAAAGTGCCAGAGACTTATTCTTAAAACAAATTGAAGATCAAGTTGAATGGACAAAAAAGACTGTTGATATCGGTTTAAAAGTAGTTGAAGATTATTGGGATGTCGTTGCTAACGTGGGTGTTGTCCCTACTTATTATGCGGGGATGACTAAGAATGGTGTTCATGATATTTATGATGGAGATATAAGAATAGTATCCCCAACAGGTGAAAAATTTGATTATGCTCCTCAAAAATATTTAGATGCATTAGGAGAACATATTCCAGAGCATTCATATGCAACCCATATGTATTATAAACCTGCTGGGTATCCTGAGGGAATTTACCGAGCAAACACATTAGCAATGATTAATTGTGCTGATAAAATGGCAACTCCTTTAGCTGATGAAGCACTTCAAGCGATGAGAGCAAAAGTTGGTACTAATGTAATCCATCATACATTTGCTTATCATTGGGCTCGACTGATAGAATTAGTTGAATCTATTGAGGTTATTGCCACATTACTTCAAGATCCTGATGTTGTCAATCCAGATTGTAAGACTTTGGATGTACAACCTAGAGAAGGAGATGGTGTGGGTCTTACAGAAGCTCCAAGAGGAATTCTTTTATACCACATTTGGTCTGATTCTCAAGGTATCTGTAAAAAAGCAAACCTCTTAGTTGCGACAAATCATAATATTGCTGGCATTGAAAAGACTTTGATGCATGTAGCTAAACAGGTGTTCGAAGATAAAGCTTTAGAAGGTTTAAAATTACCAGACCCATGGATTAAATAAAATATATTCAAAATTAAAGAATAAAGTGAATAAAAAAATGAGTGATATACCAGAAGGAGTAGTAAATGTCCTCGAAATGATAGTTCGCTGTTTTGACTTCTGACTATCGTGTGCTGCTCACATCACGGTTGTTGATGAGGAGGGCACTGAGA
>JBHLNR010000169.1:0-7562 GCA_048941385.1 Promethearchaeota archaeon | reverse complement strand
GTAGTTGAGCTGGATACAGAAATTACAAAAGAATTAAAGCTTGAAGGGATTGCCAGAAATCTAATCAGAAATTTAAACAACTATAGAAAACAATTGAAATTATCACCGAAAAATCGAATTGATCTCTTTTTAACTACAGATAGTAAGGAAATTCAGGAATCTCTTGAAATTTATGGGGAAAAAATCAAAAGGATGATACAAGCAGATAATATATTTAAGAGTGTTGAAGGTAAGGCAGGTATTAAGAAAATCAACATAGATAAAGATATAATAAATGCATTTATTGAAGTTAAAAATTAAATTATTTTTTTCAAATTACCAATAATCCCATAAAATTATTATATCTCTTTATCCTTTTCTAAGTTATGCTCAAAATCTATAATACAATGACAAGAGAGAAGGAAGTATTTACACCTCTCGAAGAGGGTCGTGTAAAAATCTACACATGTGGGCAAACAGTATACGACGACGTTCACATTGGGAATGCAAAGACCTATAGTTCATGGGATGTAATTATTCGTTATTTGCGTTATAAAGGATATGAAGTTTTTCATGTACAAAACTTTACTGATGTCGGACACCTAACAGATGATGCAGATCAAGGAGAAGATAAAATTGAAAAAAGAGCACGTGAAGAAAAGATTAATCCCTGGGAACTGGTAGATAAGCAAATTGAAGAATATTGGCATGTGATTGATGATTTAAATATAGAGAGACCAAATATCTCCCCTCGAGCAACTTCACTCATTCCTGAAATGATCGACCTTATTAAGATCCTTTTGGATAAAGGTTATGCCTATGAGATAGAAGGTAATGTTTATTATGATGTTTCTAAATTCAAGGATTACACCAAACTCTCAAGGTTAAAACTTGATGAGGAATCAGCAAAAGCTAGAGTTGATGAAGATCCATTAAAGAGGAGTCCATTTGATTTTGCTCTGTGGTTGAATGCTCAGAAAGGTGATCAAATACATATAATGAGATGGAACTCTCCCTGGGGTGAAGGATACCCTGGATGGCATCTTGAATGTTCTATTATGGCCATGAAATATTTAGGAGAAACGATAGATATTCACGGCGGGGGAATTGATCATATCCCAACCCATCACCCAAATGAAATCGCTCAAGCCGAAGCTGCTACAGGTAAGCAATTTGTTCGCAATTGGATGCACGCTGAATTTATAACCTTAAATGGAAAAAAGATGAGTAAAAGCCTTGGCAATTATGTAACTGCCCGTGAATTAATTGATAAACATGGAGGACTTGTTGTACGTATGGGATTGGTATCTGGACATTATAGATCTGCTGTAGATTGGAATCTTGATGTGATTGAAAATGCAAAAAAGAATATAGAGAGAGTTCAAAATAGCCTCATTTTGCTAAAAAATTCTGCTGGAGGTACTAAAGCTAATCTAAATCAAGCTATTGAAGAAGTAAAAAGGTCCTTTGAAGAAGCAATGGATGATGATTTCAATACTCCAAAAGCCTTAGCAGTAATTCATGAGTTCATTAGACAAATTAATTCATCACTAGATAATAAAAAAGAAATATTAGACAGAGCCGGAGAGACACTTCTTGAATTACTCGGTGTTTTAGGACTTGACTTCACTAAAAAGAAGGGGATTGATGATGCAAAAATAAACGAGTTAATGGATATCATAATTAATGTTAGAGAAACTGCAAGAAAGGAGAAAAACTATAATTTGAGCGATGAAATAAGAAAAAAACTACGTTCTGTGGGCCTTCAAATTGAGGATTCTGAAGATGGACCACGTTGGAAGATGATTTAAATCCAATAATATCCTATTTTTTCTCTCTACACATCTATTACTAAAGGTTCTTTCATGCCAAGAATTTTATTTAATATTAAAACTTCATCCGTATTAGTTGAAAAACCTTATATAAAAGTATCTTTTATTTGTCTCACTATAAAGTAATTTAATTCTCAAATTAAATGTGAATAGTACATTGAATTTCTTTAAAAGAAATCCATGGTTTTTACCAATTATTGGTGGTTTAGTTGCCCTAATTTCGCTTTTTACACCAACTACTTATGATAAAACCGGCACAGAGCTTATTTTAATATGGATGAATCAGGTAGCTGTCAGAAAGAGTTTATTTACTGATTCCTTTAGCATTGAATTGTTGAGATCAATTATTTGGCTTAATACATTGTCAATTCTTTGCGCAGTTATCATATTTTCAACTACTAGTATATTAGTTACAACAACTTATTTTTATTGGAAAATATCAAAAAGCTATCAAAAACTCAGATGGATATGGCTAATAATCGCAATATTAATAGTTATAGCAACTTTAACTTGGATTGTTATGATGGAAATTGCTTATCTCGACAGTCCACAGAATCATTGGGAATGGTATTCTCCTCATTTTGGAGTCATAGGTCCCTTCATTGGTGCTGGTCTTATAGTTATTGGAACTTTTTTTGTTAGGGATGCTGTGGAGATAAAAGATAAAGAAAAGGTGTTTGCAAGAAGTAATATTAAAAGAGCTTCATGGTTTTTACCAATTATTGGGGGATTTGTTGCTCTTATTGCACTTTTTACACCGGTCACTACTTGGAATCCTCCTGGTAGTTTTGCCATTCAATGGATAGATCAATTAGGCTTGACATTAGAACCTGATGTCGAATTTGAACTATGGAGAATAGATCCTAATTTGTTGCTTCTTTCTTACACCTTAGCGATATTAATTTTTATAAGTACTATTCTAGTGATTACTTCAACAACAATTTACAAAACAAATTCACGAAGTTTTCATAAGATAAAATGGGTCTGGTTAGTTTCTGCAATATTGATTACATTTTCAACTTTAACCTGGATTATAATGATGGAACTATTTTATCGTGAAGCCGGTGGTAGTCATTGGCAGGCATATGATCCTAATTTTGGTGTTATTGGCCCATTTATTGGAGCTGGCCTTATTGTATTAGGAATTTTCTTTGTGAACGATCTGAAAGATTCAAAATGATATAAAATAAGAAAAAGAATCAAAAAATTGAATAAAAAGGTTAGTCTTTAATAGCCTGCAGCAATTCTTCTATTTCCGCTTGAATGACCTCGGGTTTCTTGGCTGTCTTCCCTTCTATAGCAAGCTGTCGTTCAATTATTGGACGATGTAATGTATTCATAGCACAAAAGGGAATTTCGCGAACTTTAGTGGGGTCTTCTGGATCAATGACTCCGTAATGTACAAGGCAGTTACATACTCTATCGAGGTCAAAATTATAACTATCTTGAAAATGCATTGAGGAGATTAACAGATTCCGTGTGTGTAGGAAATTAGCAGCTGAGTTAAAATTAGGATTCATCACCAACCGAGCAAAGCCTTGATATGTTTTACTGGTAAGGATTTTCGCGGGATCCTTGATATAGCGTGCTGCTCCCGCAAAGTAATATGCCTTAATAATTTGGCGGTACCCTAAGTCAGTCATATCATCTACGAATTCTCCAATTTTTGAGAAGATAGCTCCAAGACTATCAAGATTTATACCTTTTAGCAAACCTGTAGGCTTAGGAACTTCGCGTTCTTGAACCATATCCCATACTTTGTTCGACCATTTAATCAGCCCTTCCACGTCGAAGTATTTTTCAATCGCTTCCCACTCTCCTTTGTCGTTGACTACAACAATTGTACAAAAACCGCAATCCTGGTGGCTTGTCATGCTAAACGCAGGCATCTCATCAAACCAGGCAAGTAATTGAGTCATTTTAGCAGTAGTTGCTATCGGATAAAATTGTCCGATTGCTCCATTTGTATGTTTATTAATCGCTTCTTTAAGATCAGAGGTAGTATACCTAATGTCCATTAATTCTTCAAAGCTGATGCGGCCAGTTAATGATACTGGTTGGAAGATGACTCCAGAGACGACATCAGAATTATCTTTTGCAAAATCTAAAATATTACCAACTTGATTATCATTTACTCCTTTAGCAACAGTTGGAACTAATACAATACCGAAAAAACCAACTTTACGGGCATTTTCAACAACTCTCTTTTTAAGGGGCCATAGATTCACACCCCTTATTTTTTTCCATATTTCAGGCGCGTCAGTTGCATCAAATTGTAAATAAAGTGCATTCATTCCTGCTTCATGGCATTTTCTGAGGAATTCAATATCTTTCCCGAATCGCACTCCATTTGTGGTTACCATAAGTTCAGTAAAGCCTAATTCTTTTCCTTTTCGAATGATATCAGGAAGATCATCTCGAATAGTCGGTTCTCCACCAGATAATTGAAGCAAGACTGCTGGAACAGGTTTCATAGATCTAAAATGTTCCATAATTTGGACGATTTGATCAAAAGTAGGTTCTACTACATAACCTTTCGCACTAGCATTAGCAAAACAAATGGGACATGTAAGATTACATCGATTGGTTATATCGATTAAACAAATATTTGGTGCGCTCTGATGGTTAGTACAAAGTCCACAATCATAAGGGCAACCTTTTTTTATTTCTTTAATTCCTGAAGAGACAGATTCTGGTTTTGTAGTGGTATTTACAGTAGATCCTATATCATTCGTAAACCTTTGCTGCCATTTATAATCATCAGGGTTAATTGACAGTTTATCTTTGAATTCACCGTGTTCATCACATTCTTTTACCATCATAACCCAATTTGTTTCTGGGTCGACTACGATTTCAGCAGGAACATGCTTCATACATTCTGGGCATAAAGAAGTCGTTTTTCGAATTACATCTATATAGTGTTTTTTTTCCTTTTTAGTAGGTTGAGTCTCAAGTTCAGTCATAAGAATCAAAATATGTTTTTAATTTATTAAATTGTTGTGTTAATTAAATAATTAGTATTTTAAATAATAAATATTAAAATCTTATAAATTTTATAATAATAACGATAGTATTATCAATATTATTAAAAAAGGCTCAATTTTTTAATAAAATTGAAAATTTAACCTCTCTTTTTGATATTTTTGTAAAAAACCTCTAAAAGGGAAAGGTCCCCCCTGCCAACGGACGCAATAAAAGCGTCAAAAAATACAATAGGGGGAGGAGGGCGAAATCAGAGTGTAAAATTTACACTACCAAAAGACAAAAATCCAGGGTGTAGGCAGGGAGGTTTTTAGACATATTAGTTTTTAATTTCTAATCTATTGTATTTTTATAATTAAACTAATGTACAATTTTCATCCTAAGGATAGTATATGTTTAGATGTTTATAAATGAAATCGATAATGTTATTGCTATTATATTTATTTAAATAAAAAAGATTGTTAACAGTATTAATTACATAAAGTATTATTCCAGTTATATGATTAAAAAATAGCACTTTTAATTTATTCATGTCAAGCGATAATAAGGAGCAAGCGGTTGGAAGACCAGAACCTGAATTCAAATTCACTATTTTTACTGTTGTGTGGATAATTATAGGTTTTATTGTTTCCTGGATAAACATGTTAATTATTTTAGATTCAATGGAAATTTGGTCATATTTAACAGTTATTTTTACTACAATTATTCCAGGAGTTATAATTGGATTAAAAGATAGGTACTGGGGTTATGGATATATGGTTGGTTTTGCTATTGCGGGTATCCCCTTTTCTTTTTTAGAACCACCTCATGGTGATTTATTTATTGGTTGGTATACCTTTGCAACTGCTCTTTTCATATTTGTAATAATCATGCTGATTTTTTGGACAGGATGGCGTTCAATTTCCGCAATTAGACGGATAGAAGAATAAGTATAACAAAGTTAACCTAAATCCTATGTTAAGATTAAGTGCTTACATTTAATACAAAGTTTTGTATCTTCTCTAGCTTTCTCAGCACATTTCATACAATACTTTGTTTTACACTTGGGACAAGTATAAACATCCCCTTCAATATCACCCTTATGAAGAAGGCAAAAGTTCTCATTAACTTTTATAGAGGGAGGAAGAACTGGAGGAGGGGGGATTTTTTTTTTACTCATGATAAAAAATAGATAGTTATTAAGGTACAAATAAACCTATGATAAGGAATTAATATTTTCGATTTGAACGCTTAGTACATTTGCTACAGCCATGAACTTTTCTTTGATATTATCAATGGATAATTCTCCGGAATCAATTATATCTCCAATTAAATATGTTTCATAGAAACATTTTTCCATTTCGTAGCAGAGACCAGTCGTATGAAGGATTTCCTTGCTCATATTTAAATCATTTAATACATTCGAGATTCCTTTTACGAGATCGGGAGAAAATTCTTTCAATTTTATAAGAATTTTTTTAATATTTCTTTTCTGTGTTGGAAAGCAACTAATCTTAACAACATCTTCCCTTGAAATGAATATTAGCAGATAATAAGGAGAATCCATAATTTCTTCTTTAATTTCAGAGGGAAATATCGGATTGTTATTTAATTCACTATTAGTTAAAATTAAGCCTACTGAAATCTTATTTTTTTGTGCGGAATTGTTGGTTTCCATAATAATCAAAAACTTTAGGGTAATTAAGGGTAATATTTCAGAAAACTATATAAATTTTTATGATTTTTTTAGTTTTTTATATCGTATTTCCTAAGTGATACTAAGATAATATTTGTATTTTATACTTAAGTTAATTTTTGGTTATTTGATATTTTCTTCTATAAAAAATTGTATAATAGTCTGATAAATTTAATCTCTGCCATGTCTTTCCATAATAACATAGATAGATATTACGGTTTTACTCAAGAAAAAATTAGATCTCAAGAAAATCTATTTCATGCAATTTATTTTTTGGATTATGAATCGGGATCTTTACTCGTGAGTAATAGGTTTTCAAATAATTTGAGTTTTTTAAAAGATGATTTAATTTGCATCTTTTTAAATGCAATAAATTTATTTATCAATGAATTGAAAGGGGGGGCTAGCGAAGAAATTCAAGAAATTAATTTTAAAGACACCCGAATTTTATATGAAAGAGAGGGCCGTTTAGTGGTTATAGCAATTACTAAAAAAAATGACCTTAAAATGGAAAGAGGAGTGGTCCGGGAAATTCTAGAAGATTTTTACTATCGATTTAAAAATTATATTAATAATTTTAATGGTTCAATAGCTCCGGCAATAATAGATTATAAAAAAAGACTTGAAAGCATGAATTTGGACTCTTTATTAAAATTCAATACAAGATTTTAGGTTTAGCTTTCGAGTTTAAGGATCATCATCTTCATCTTTTTTGATCTTTTCAACTTCTGAATCGAATTTCTCTACTATAGATTCTGCTTCTTTTTTTATCTCAATCTGATGATCAGCTAATTCTTTTTGTTCTTCAATTTCTTTCGCTCGTTTTTCAATTGTACCAGAGATTTTATCAGCTGTCCCAGGGATATCAGGATGAAGTTCTTTTAATTGTGCAGCAGTATCTTTTTGACGGTCAATCATAAAGGCTTTTTCTTCAATAGTTTTTTCTATTTTTTCCGCAGCACTTTCTATATCTGCATGAATACTTATTCTTTGAGCAAGACTTTCCTTTTGCCGATCCATCATAAAGGCTTTTTCTCCTACAGTTTTTTCTATTTTTTCTGCAGTGCCCTCTATATCGGGATGGATTTCTGCCC
>JBHLNR010000020.1:0-32839 GCA_048941385.1 Promethearchaeota archaeon | reverse complement strand
ACAATTTCAAAACATTCTGCTAAACACACGTTTACACAATTACTACAACCTATGCATTTCTTCTCATCAATTTTAACAAAATCTCCTGTTCCTTTTATCCATTCCACTCCTGGGAACTCTTTTAAATTCTTAACCATTTTTAGTTTATACCTCTTTAACTTTGAAAAATAATTGGATTAGCATGTTCAGCAAATTTCATTATTTTTATATTCAAGCGATTTAAAATGGGATCTAACAATTTTAGAATAATCAAGTAGATCGGTTCAAAAATCGGGAGAATATTTTTCATTATATTATTCAATGAATCTGAAAAGGGGATTATTACTGCAGAGAGTAATTTTTTTCTCTTATTCAACGACTTTAAAAGAGAATCTATTACTCTTAAATATCGTGTGAATTTTCTTTCCATTCTTTTAAGCTTCTTAGAAGTTACTTCATTAAACTTTAGGCTTTTAGAGTAATTATAACTCTCGTAAAACCAATTTTGATAATACCTAAAGAACATTTTTATCCATTTAGTTATAATTTTTGGATCATCCTTCATATGGAGAAGAAGGATTTTAAAAAATGGAGTCATAAAATGGGTTAATGCCCCTAAACCCCACCCATTATGAATATATTTTCTTAGTTTTTTAATGCTGTGTTCCATTTGGGCAACCCGTAAATTGAATCTATTTCTTCCTGAAATAGACCATTTAATTATTGGATGCTCTTTTATTTTTCTATCATATTTTTCCAAAAATGATTTTGAAGTATTATTGGCTTTTATTGCTTCAATTGCTATATTTGCAGCTATTTCTGCAGAAAACCATGCGGCAGGAACTCCGTCACATAATTCTGTGCTTTCGAGTCCTGCGGCATCACCTATCAGTATCATTCCATCTGTATGATTAGCCATATTTCGCAGTTTCTTATTCAGGCCAACATATATTTCAAAATTATCCCACATCCTTGCCCTTAACTTTACTCGAGGTGCTACTAGATTTTTCCACCAAGGTAATTTTTCAGTAATATTGTTATGATATTCTTTAAAAGCTTTATTTAAATTAGGAACAGGCCCTCCATTCAATCTTAAACACTGATCTTGCATAAAGTGAAGACTATTCCGATAAGGCCATACCATCAATCCGTTTCCATACCCAAGTGGAGGTGCTATCCTTTGTTCATCCCATCCCCAACACATTTTCACAGAATAACCAAAAATTTTATCAATATCTTCTTTTGACATACTATAATCATAGGTATCAGCTAAAGATATCGTCTCAGGAAGATATTTTCCTCTTATACCCGCCTTTATTGCTAATAAGCCTTTTGACCCTTCACTATCTATAACAATTTTGCATCGAATTCTCTCTCCCTTGTCTGTCATAATACCTTTAACACATCCCTCCTCTTTTATCACATCCATTACCGTGGTAGATTTTTTCAATATAGCACCAGCATCAACAGATTTTCTCACTTCCCATTCACAAAAAGGCTTACAATACGCATTATATCCAAAAGCGAATATAGGTGAGAAGGGTTTTGGAACTCTTAAGGAATCATCAATTTCGATGTCTCCCTTCTCTATATCCTTTATGATATAGTTTATTATCCCATCTGAAGGACGTTCAATTGGGGGATTTCCATCCCTAATAAATTTTGGTCCAAATAAAAAACCATAAAACGGAATAGTGAGTCCAGAAATAACTTTATCTCCAATATTTTCAGATCTTTCTATTAACAGTGTTTTCAATCCCGCTTTTGCACATATCAATGCGGCGACAGGTCCTCCAAATCCCGCACCAACTACAATAACGTCAAATTCTTGATCCATTTTATAACTCTTCCAAACTAGCGTATTTCACCTATTCTTTATAGATTTATATTTACCTTTATCAGTAATAAACCTAATTCCAAAATTTCTAAAAAAAATCCATCTATTCAAAAGACTTTATTTTATTAAAAAATAATTTTTAATTTCGAAAAAATTATTTGTGTTAGGTATTACTCTAATCTTTTTTGGTGAATGACTATTATTTTGGATCGGTTGATAGTAAGTAATTGGTTCAAGACAAATTGTTATCTTTATGGGGATGATAGTACAAAAGAAGTTGCTATTATTGATCCCGGGATTGATTCGAACATTGTTAAAAGTGCCATTACTAAAGAAGGATATAAACCGGTTTATTTAATAGGTACACATCCACACCATGACCATATTCAATGCGCTGTTGATATCATGAATTATTTTAATACACCATTATTGATCAATGGTTTTGGGAAAGGAACACTTGATGATATATATTACATTAAAGAAAATGATGTAATTGAAATAGGAGCAGAGCGTCTTCATGTAATTGAAACACCGGGCCACACTAACAATGACATTATGTTGATAGATTATAAAAATATGCTTGTCTTTACGGGAGATACTCTACTGCGAGGCAGGCTCCCAAGGCAACTTTCAAATTATAATATGTTGATGGCTAGTATTAGAAAAATATTGAATTATCCTAAGATTTCAGATGAGTTTAAAATATATCCAGGCCACGGTAGCCATTCTACTATAGGTAAAGAAAGGTTGAGATACTAAGGATTAGCCTCACGTAATTTTAGTGAATCTTTCTGAAAATTATTTTTTATGGATATATATATTCATGTCTATCTTCTCCATGAGAAAAATTACGAAAAACAGAATAGCAATGAGATTTAATTATAAATTTTTAGTAATCATTGCCCGACTAATATAAGCATCATGAAGTAGTTCAAAAAATTTAAAATAATTGAGCACTTGATATCTCTTTGGCTTATTAGAGCCATATCTCTTCAAGATTCCACTTTGTTCAAGAGCTTGCAAGCATCTCCAATAGAAATTAATTGTAGAGTTATTTTTTGCCTTAATATTATGAAAATCCCTTATCTTTTTTACACTTATTATCGATGTATATCTGAATCTGATTATATCCCCTATGGCACGTATGGTTTCATCCATAAATTTCTCATAGATATTCATCTGTTTCCAACAACATAAATTATATTTTGACTTTTTAATTTTATCATTTTTTTATCTTAATATCATTTGAATTAATCAAGTTATAAAGCATAAATAAAACGATATATTATAAAGTTTAAAGGTTGTTTTCCCTATGAGAGGTAAATTTTATTATATTTATATATGTTGGGTTATAAGCGTAGTAGTTTATGTTTGGATTTGTTCTCTTGCGGCAAACAGCTATAATCAGTTTTTATATTTATTGAGTATTGGGACGATGTTAATTATGTTTTTTTTCTGTAGTATTCTTGCGTGTTTTGCTCAGGAAGTAGATAAGATATAATGAAATAAGAACATTATATTTTAATAAATTGAACTTTTTTTATTTAACTCTCAGGATATTTTTAATCATTATAATATGGGGATCCTGCTTTCATAAAACGATTTAAATGACGCATGGATGCTACAATTTTTCCTGTTTCTTTTTCTTCCAATGTGGAATCAAGCCATAAATATTCTGTCTTCTTAGACGCTCCAATACAAACGAATTTCCCTTTAGCCACATAAGAAACACCAATGAGTGCGGGACCGTTTAGGTTGCGAATTTCGGTTGCACCATAGAATGGAACAGCTTGATATTCTTCAGTAGCAGTATGCGCAAAACCAAACGCCATTGCTTCAAACAGAGCTGTAGGATATATAATCGCCTCTCCCCAAGGAGATTTATCTTTTGCCTTATAATACTCTAATTGGTCGGTTATTCTTCGTAATCCGCTATTAGCTTCTTCTTGTGTAAGTAAAATCTCTTGAGAAGGAATCTCATCCCCAACTTTGTGCCTTGACAAAATTCGTAAATCCTCAGGGGGACTAGTTCTTAGCTCTGTAGCTTGTAGATATGAAGGTTCTTTGGGAGAACCTATCGATACAGTCCCTATCATTATTTGTTGCCCATTTTTTAATTCAGCCCATGCTTTAACTTGCACATCGTTTGTTGCAATGGGTAACATTTCTTCAGTTGTGTCTGAGGGCAATTCAATGATTGCTCTTACTTCTTCTTTATCTGTTGTTGCAAATGTATAATACATGCTAACCGTCCCCTGTTCAAACCAACGATCACCAAATATTTTTTGGGCTAAAGGTGCGAACATACTTAAGTGTATAGTTCCTTGAATCGTTCCACCACGCATGCCAACGCTTTTGGCTACATCATCATCATGAATAGATGTAGTACTGGTTCTAGCAAGATTTTCTGGTGCTCGCCAACCTCCGAACATTTTTCCCTCTTTAATTTCAATATCATCTGCCATTAAACGGTTACCTATTCTTGGTTATTAATATAATCATAAGAGTTTTGATTTCTTATAAACCTTCTGTACTTAAACAGACTTAATTAACATGTCAAGATAGAAATATTTTAAATAAAATTTCTTATAAATTCTATTTGCTAATTCTAAAATTTTATTATTAAATTAGCATCCCGTACACTATTAATTAGGAAAGAAGCTGAACTTTATACCTTATTAACGAACTTCATAACAATTTCTCTCACCATAGGATTTAGATCCTTAATCCAAGCTGAACCATCTAATTTTTGAGTGGTAAGGGTTTTTTCCAAATCATATAAATTATCAGAAATAAAATTATTCAACGAGTCTAACTTATGAGTTTCTGGTAATCCCGCTATTAGACTATCTGTTAAATCTTGTATTAAATTGTTTTTAAAATCTTCATATTTATAAATTTGTCCAAATTTAAGAAAAGAAGATAAGAAACTAGAAATTGAGTTTTCAAGTTCTCTTTCTACTATTTTCCGTTTATTAAAACAGTAAGACTTGATCAATCTCTCTAGCATAGTTCCATCAAAATTTGTTATATTAGATAAATGTTTAACGGGAGTTTCTCGTCGTTCACCCTTAATTTGAACTTTTGAAGGGGACAATTCACTATGATCTTTATTAATCATCGAACTTAATCCCTCTCGTAGTGTAAATATATTAGTATTTATCTTTTCTTTACCTTCAAAAATTGTACGAACTTTTTCCTCATGTCTAGTTAAAAACTTATCCAAATTAGTAGAATCTACTTGATTAGGATTAAAAAATATCTCATATAAAGCGCAAATTTCAGTTTCACTTAAATCTTTTATAAAGAATTCTCTAATATATTTATCATAATCCAAGAAGAAATGAAAGATGGTATCATCAATTGCGCTATTAGGGTCTTCATATGTTGCTAAATTGATAAATTTCTTATAATCATATCGAATTTTGTGCGCTCGAACCCATTCAAATGCAAAATCCAATAAAGTTTTGTTGTTTCTCAATTTAGGTTTATAGTAATTGAGTATTTCTATTATTTGTTCGAGAGAAATTTCTATTGATTGATTTATTAAGAATTTGGCTATAATCTCTACATATTCAGAATTTTTGAACATACGATTTATTCTTTCATAATTCCGTAATAATCTATTCTCATCAAGTTTAAATGTTTGCTTGAATTTGATTTTTTCCAAAAACCTTCCCTCACGTCTTCTTTTTCTTATTTTTGGTCATCCAATAAATCTTTAATCTTGCCAAGGCTTTCATTTGAATTAGTATTCCACTTCTCGAAAGGATTAATTCTTGAATTTATTTCTATTACTGTCTCTTCAAAATTTTTATTCTCATCCAGAATTAGCCTTAATTTCTTTTTAAAAAATGAAATTTCATGACACTCTGCTAATCCATCCTGGTTTCGAATTAATATTAATCCATAGCTCACTCGAGTTTGGTTCTCAACTTTAAATTCTTCAATGTATAAAGCCTCAAGATCAGAATTACTTAATTTTATCGTTCTAATATTAGGATAGATATCTTTCTTTTCGAATAACTGTAAAGTCTCAATTATGCGTATTTCGAAGTAATCCGGTAATATAGCCATCAAATAATAGGAAGGGATATATTTTAAAATCCTAGTTCTTAATAAATCATCAAAATCAAAGGTATATAAGTTAGATTCAACAAAATCTCCAATCTTTCTTCTTGCTATTACCCCTATTGAAAAATATTTTTTTTTTTCTTCCCAATACATCTTTCTTGGAGCTCCCAATGAATGTTTGATTAGATTTATTCCTCTTCGGAGCTCTCCACTTATAAAGGTATAATAATTAAAATCTACTCCATGGATCTTTTGGTTCAAATATTTTCCTTGAATGATACTTTGATGGACATATTTATTCATTTTTTCATAAAGTATTTTAGGGTCTTCTGTATATGGAGATCCTATGAAAGCAAAGAGATAAGTCATATTATTTTCTACTTCAACTGAAGAGTTAATACATAGGAACGACTGCATAATACTTTTTTGAAATAAATATTCTTCATTTGAGGATAATGTGGATTCAATAAAATCTATGTTCCATCTCTCTTTAGAATCATAAGCCAAGCTCATAAATAAAGGTCCAAGAAATCGCATAGGTAATATTTTTATTTGCTGTTTTTTTTCATCTGATATTTTCGTTGATACTTCAATATCTTCAAATATAATGTTGTTCTCTGATGAAAAGAATAATCCTAGCAGTAATTCTAAACTTTCCATTTTTAATGTCGTATTCTTATACGAAATTAATATGGTAAAACACTTTGATAAATCTTATCAGTTTTAAAAAGTCTAAAAAATTCTATTTAGAATTAATCAATCTGTTACTAGGGAAGAAAGCAAACATATAACATAATGTAATTATTAACGATAAAGATCCAGCTAGTAGAGGTTCAATTTACTCGTAAAATCTTTAAAGCTTTTAGTTGCTTTATATTTAAAGTGTGGGCTTGCAGGTCTTGGTATTATTAACTCAGGATCAGGATATCTTCCTGTGAAATTGACAACAATATTATTTGCTTCAATATGATTAGCAGCAGTTATTGCTCCTACAAAAGCTATAAATCCGCTCTTTTCAAAATCATATAATTTCAAACCTATATCTTTATTTGAGTATATATTTGCCTGAATTAGACTTTTAAGAATCTTTTCTTTGTAGAGATTTAGTTTATCTTCCAATACACCCACTGGTATGATCCTTCCCCCATTCTCTCTCCATTCTATGAATTTTTTAATAGCATAGATTGGCTTATTACTTCCAAGTGTAGGTTCTATATATGGTGTATTATAATTAACATCAGTAAAAATTGAGATTGGATCATTTCCACTTAAATGTGCATTCAAAGCATCAACTATAGGAGCTGTTTTCCCATTACATGGTTGAGCTACTAAAACTTCAGGATTTGATTTAAATTGAATTGCAGATTCGATTAGTCCTGTTGCCCCAACACCCCCGGATACAGTTTGGACATAACAAACATCATCTCTCATTAAATTGTTGTTTTTTAGGATTACCCCAATTTGAGCATAGGCAGCAGTTTTAATATCAGAGTCTGCGTGAATCACTTTAAAACTGTGAGACAAGTATAGAATGAGTTTATTGGCGAATTCTCTTGTATTATCTAAGGTAGAATTTCTCAAAACAACATATTTTATATGAGTGTTATTTTCTATAGCGCTTTGAGAGACTTTATATGCGGATAATTCAGGTACTAATAGGATAGCATACAAATTCTTATTCCTCTCTTCATTGTATATTTTTATAGCTCTTGCCATTGATTCAACAGTATTTCCAGAAGAAGTTGAGACAACATAATCCACATGATTAGTATCATATAAATGAAATAGGTAATTACAATCCGTATCTTTAAATGTCGGAGTATTCCAAAAAATGCCGAAAACCTTTTTGTGGTGTAATAAATTTGGTATTTCTTTCACTATAATTGGGATTTTTGGGTTATAATGTGATTGTACAGATTTACCTGTTAATTTATAGTAAACTTTATCACTATACTTCCAATTATTTCCCCCGATATAATTATTGGATTGAATTGATTTCATTAGGATATTTTCTCTCTGCTTATTGTTTTTATTCTTATTCATTAATTTAATTATTGAAGAGTATATTAATTTACATTCAAATTATGCAGGATTACACCATTCTGGTTCTTTAGGAGGAGGAATTTCTTTACACATTTCATTCACATCACATACACGGCAAAAATCGCTTTTGTTATTGAAGTTTCCATAACACTGTGGTAAAATTACTAGCAATGAGATGTTTTTATAATAATTTTTCTTATTTTTAGTCAATTTAGGAGTATTCCCTCTTTTTTATTGAAATGTCGTACTTATAGAAAAAAGTGACATTAATATTTAAATTTAATGTTAGATTATGACATAATAAGTGACATAAAATATCAAAGACTTTATGAGGTGTTTGAATTATATCTTTAAAAAGTAACATTCAAAGAAATTCTGTCCATGCTACTATTTCAAGAGAATCTTTTGAAATTCTAGAGCAGTATAAAGAGGAGTTTGGTTCTAAATCTGCTATAGTAGATTTCGCTATAAAACTTCTGAAAAAATATAAACAACCAAAATTAGAAGAACAAAGAAGAATATGGTGCAGAGCAAGAGATGAATTAAACATGCTTCTAGTTGGAAAAACCACATTTCTTTCCTATATTAAAGGTGAAATTGACAAAGCTTATTCAGAAAACGTCGCTGTCGAAGCAATTGAATGGTATTTAGGAAAAATACTAGAAGAAATGACTTTACAAGAGTTTTTAGAAGGACTTAAGGGGATGTGGTTAGTAGCTAATTATTTCTATAATATCGAATTGGAGAAGAACGAAAAGGGTACTTTTCAGATGAGATTTAATCATAATTTAACTCGGGATTATAGTAAATTTTGGGCAGGGTATTTCGAAAAATTACTGGTGGATAACTGGAGCTGTTTTGTTGAAGCTTTTATTCGTAATGAATCTTTTTATCTTATCATAAAAGAATAATAGGCAGAGTAAAAAAAGAACTAATTTAATTGTTTACCTTTTATTATTCCACATTGTGTGAATACTGTGGCTCTGCTGATAGTCTAAGAATTGCGACTAAAACAGATGTGAAGTATTCAAAAAAAAAAAGGTATTGGATTGATCATTGTAAAAAATGATATTATAGGCTTATAAATATACCATATCAAATTAGTTATAAAAAAAGTCAATTTGATAAAAAGAGATTAAGGCCAAACTTCAGCCCCATTTCGAAAGCTTGCCGTGAAAATCTTGGCAGGGTCATCGGTAACTTCAACATTGGGAATTTCCTTACCTGCTAATACATTAAATCCTGTTGGCACATGAACTACAAAATTCAAGGGTTTCATCTTATTGTTATTAACATCCGCTATATATCTATTAACTGCTTGTATATCAGGATGATTCCGTAAATTTCCAGCGTACTGTGCTCCATTTTGAGTTAGATCAGCATAAAAAAGGGCATTACCATACAGACTGGGATAACTGATAAAGAATGGAAAATTTGGACCATACAATAGAACATTTTTTTGAAAGAATTGAGCAAACTGAAGACTTGGCCAATTGCCCTTGCCGCATTTGATACTAGGAACGAAAAAATCTTTCATTTGCATGTTCAACTGTGAGATGGTAAAGGCAGCATTAATAGCAGAAGTAAGGAAAAATTCCTTCATGACATCATGATTGCCCTTATTATACTTTTTATCGCTATTTTTATACATAGAAGCAACCAATTTATAATATCCTTTCAGATACCCCAATTTTTCTCTTCCCATTAATGATATATAATTTGCTCCAGCATAGAGATATATACTCATCGCTCCACTTTTACCAAATTCCTCATAAGAAACTATACCATCACCATTCTCATCAAAATTCTGTAAAAATTCTTCTTTCAGATTTGTACCCTCTAATTCATCCACCGCTGCTAAATAACTAAAAGAAGTACGTTGCAGATCCCAAAGTACTTTAAAAGTGTCATAAAATAGCGTTTCAGTTATTAAATCTGAAAAAACTCCATCTTTTACCGTCCCTAAATGTCCCTTTAAGGATATTATTGGTGATTCTGTTATTGCATTATAACCACTGACATAATACTCCCTTTTTCCTAAACCCCTATTTTCAGCTCGTTCAAAACACGTATCCCGTGACAATGGACAATCATATCCTGATTCAGTTATGATATTTTTTCCATCCCAGGCAGGTATCGGTACTTTTTGGGGAAATCCCCCTGCGGTTCCTCCATCAAGTTTAACCTCAAGAGCCTCTTTTATTGGTACATTAGAAAACATATAATGAGCACACAAAAGATCAATGGCAACACAATCCAAACCAGCAAATACCATTCCTTCTCTTGTTTTTACCCCATTTCTAGTGCCCTGGTGGTCGATATTTATTGCCTCAATACCATCAACTACATGAATCATAAAGATATCATTATTAATTACTGCTCTAATTATATCAATCATGGTCGCTTCAATACCACCTGTTTGTTTAACGATATAATTACCCTCAGCATCTTGTTTGGGTAGGATTCTCTCATAGTCCATATCAGGTACCCAAACTTGATGAGGTATCCCTGCTTTCATCCCAATTATAGGTGTATCGTGCGGTGCGGCGTAATCCCACTTATAATCCCCTGAGCTGGCATATTGCATCGGGTAAAGACCAATTCCCAGATTTTTTATAACATTTGTGAACAAGCTAATGGCATGCACTTTAAATTTGGGTACATTAACCAATATGCAACCTGGGTATGCATTTATATCTTCAGGATTATCTGGATTTCCTCCAACTATAACTTTATGCAGGGTAATTGCTTTATAATTCACTCCATCTGGTATTTTACATTCTCTACCTTTATTTGGATCATCGAAAATACGGTTTAAATCGTAAACCATTAACTTATCAGAGACCTGTCCAGGTGGAATATAAACTCCATTAACACTTTCTTCAAAGCCCTGTAGCGGATCCTCAGTCTCTCCTTCTTTTAACGATTCAGCTAGATATTTTCGAACAAAATAAAATCCCCACCCTCCATAAAAATCTCCTGATTTTCCTTCGATTACCGCTTCAGGAGTAATTAATTTCTTACTTTCATTGGTGTTTGAATACATACTTGCAGTAGCGGTTATTGCCGTAGCAGCTTCCCCAATCATCATCTGGTAATAGCTAATCCCCATTTTATCATGAAACCATCTCATCAAGGCAGCTATAAACACCCAATTAGTGCACGCAAAACTCCCCATACCCTCTTCATATGTTTGTGGGTCAATATTCATGGGATTTACAAGATTTGGTTTGAATAAGAGTTTCTGACCCTTTTCTACTCTTTTTTTGATTTGAAGACTAAGAGACGTTTCTTGTTCTAAGAAACTCAATGCAGGATCAATATTTTGGAAAGTATAGTCAATTTTGGCTTTTATCTGATTCCAGCTTTCCATATCAGAATTTTTAATAACTTTCTGAAGTAATTCCCCAATACCCTCATATGATTTTCCTACATCCATTCGAGCCACTCCAACCGGAGAACCAAAAGAGTCACTTTTCATCTTTCCTAAAGGGGACTCAAATTTCAAGTTCTTATAATTTTTCATCTTTTTCATCTTTACTATTAAATAAAATTTCGCTATAAACACTCATTATTTTAATATCTTTTAAATCTTATTCCAAAATTACTTAAGAAAATTCAATCGCAAAACTTATTTTAGTGAATAACTTGAATATTAATTGGTAATGTAAAAGGTTATTTTAATTATCTCAAATTTATAATTGAACGGATTTTTTCATATGCCCGAAAGTAGCACCATCTTATATGATTTAAATAAAGTATTTATCCCTTGTCGGACAGTATTAGAGATGGAAGCCCTTACTTCGTTATTTCTTGAATATTATAATTATGATGATATTAAAGAATTGCCCCAGAGTCAACCTTCCAGCAAAAGACTTATAGAAAAGTTTCATGTAATAGAATGTGAACCTCTTGAACATATTATTGAATATTTTATCAATGTTATAGTAAGTAAATTAAAGCCTATTGTCATGTATGAACGTGATCATCACGATAGATTTCGGATGGGAAATGTGGTTGCGTATACTAAAACAAGACTCTGCCTTTATTTTGCTTTACATCGTTTAAAATTAAAATTCTTAGTTATCAAACATTTCATGGACTCTTTTAAAAATAGAAATTTCTTATTAGATCCTGCTGAGGATCAAGGAGATACGGGATCCCATTCATTTTTGGCTGCTTTTTATAGAGATTATTATAAAAAAAATAAGATGAATCTAAAATTGATGTTATCTTCAAAAAGGATGTCAGAAAGAGTAAGCCAACTAATGGACACATCAAATACCATAACTAACGAGGATATAATCAATGCTATAACTTTCAAAAAATTCTTAGATGATAAAAATCGAATCAAATTCATAATGAAGGAGATAAAAGCCTCTATATTTGTGTGTCGCTTAATGTTTGCTCAAATGGATGTATACAAACCTTTTGGAATTGCAGATGAGGCTATGATCGATGTTGAAGAAATGATGATAAGCCAAGATTTTATCCCAGAACTTATACCTGCAATGTCTAGCTGCTATGCTGGAGAATCTGCAACTCCACTAGAGGATTGCTATACGGCATATGAATTCATGATGAAGAGAGTTTTAAAAGGAATAAACTATGCCGTAGAAATCGCATCTGGAGGCCAAATTCAATTGGAATTAGAAGATACTATTTACAATACCGGAAATATCTTTGAGATTTAACAAATTTTAAAAACAAAAGAAAAAGGGGATAATTCCTTATTATAATTAGCACAATTAGAGTAATCAAATCATACTTTTCTCGAGAAAAAGAACATTAGCATCATGTGTTGGTCCCATGAATTTATCTCCTTTCGCATACAAGTAAAAAACTCGTTAGAATACCCCGATTCTTTAGGTATCTCTTGTGGAGTTCTTATTCTCTCATGTTTTACAATGATCTTTGGACTTTTTTGTTTTTTTCTAGGCATTTTAAGAGGTAAAATAATACTCCTTGATATAATTGATATCTAAATATAGATCTCCAATGATTATACTAATCATATAGCTATTTAAACTTTTGTCAAAAGTGTAAATTAAAATCTTCTTGTTTTATAGCGGAGTTTTTGTATCTCAAACATTTGAAAATGGCTCAGTTGAGAAAATAAATTTGCAAAATCATAAATTTAATCCATAATTTCAGAATTTAATGAGATTTCGAATATTTAAGGTAGATGAGAATCGTTTTACCAGCGATTATAATCAAATGTTAACAATCATCATCTTAAATAGCTTAGGTTTCTTTTTCTTGGGTTTCTGGATTAGTGTTGTTGCGAAAGAAAGCATGGGGGCATCATTTTTCCAAATTGGCATGGTTGTCGTGGCGAATGTTGTTGGTCGCATGATAAGTGGGTTTTACATAGGTTTTATTGCTGATCGTATGGAGTCAAGAACAATTCTAGTATTAATAGGGTCTTTTGGTAGAGCAATTTCTTACTTTATTATTTATGCCTCCTTTATTATTAACCATATTCTGCTTTTAGGGATTGGTTATTTCATTTTAGGGCATATGGCGGGTATTTTTTGGGTTCCATTTAATATGTTTGTTGCTGAGAAATCAAGTAAGGCTCATCGCTCACAAGCATATGGAATGAGAGATTCCATAAACGCAGTAGGGCAAATTATAGGAGGCTTATTTGGTTTTCCGCTTCTAATGATTACCAGTGCATATACAAGTAATCCTATATTGATTTATAGTGCCATTCCTATTTATGGAATCGCAAATTTCATAGCCGGTTTATTATTTTATTATAAAGTAGATGAATCCATTAAATTTTCTAACTTAAATGAAGATATTAAAGATATATCAAATGACAAACCCCAAAATAATAAAGTGTTTACTTCACCATCAATGATAATTGGAGCGATGTTTATAATTGCGCTTCTTTTCTTAGGAAGCATTAATGGAAACATTGCCAGACCATATTTGAATCTCTATATTCTTGAAAATATAGAAAGTAACGTTAATCTAGTTGTATGGGCATACTTACCAACAGGATTATTAGCTACTCTTCTTGCCCCAAAATTAGGGGTCTTAGTCGATAAACTTCACCCTTTAATAGGAATAACAATAACAAGTTCTTTAGGAGCTTTAACAACCTGGATATTAATTAATGCTGCTAATATATGGATTTTTTCACTTCTTCTACTACTTGATTTAGCTATCGGTATGTCTGCTGGATTGATCTTCCAAAATTTATATAGTAGAATTTCTACTGAACATAGAGGAAAGATTTTCGGCATTGGTGATTTCTTTACTTTTTTAGGAGCTGTGATTGGACCTCTTTTGGGAGGAATGGTAATGGATTTGATTAGTCTTCAATTTCCATTTATAATATCAATTTTCGTTGAACTTTCCTTGATTCCTCTGTATTTAGCTGCTGTATATCTATTACTCCCTCATATGGCAGAAACCTATGATAAAAATAATAGTAAATTAAGAAAAAGAAATAATAAAAAAAATTTTTAAAGTTTAATACTCATCAGGAAGTTCCTTGAGCTCAGCAAGAGAAAAAACAGGTCCATCTGTACATATAAACTTATTTCCGATATTACATCGTCCACATTTACCTATGCCACACTTCATGCGAGCTTCTAAACTATTAAGTATTGCTTCTGGACCCCAATTTAGCTCTTCCATAACTGCTATTGTAGTTTTAATCATTATCGGTGGTCCACAGACTACTGCGATTGCATTATCCGGACTTGGTGCAACCTTTTTAACTATAGGAGCAACAAAACCTACTTCTTCTATCCATCCCTCTGCCTCACGATCGATAGTTAATACTACTTTAATATCATCTCTCTTTTTCCACTCATCTAATACATCTCTGTACAACACTTCTCCAGGATCTCTATTTCCATAAATTACTGTAATATCTCCATAATCTTTTCGATGCTTTTCATCGAGGATATATAGTACTAATGAACGCAATGTCGAGAATGCAAATCCGCCTCCGATGACAACGATATTCTTTCCCTTCATTTCCTCAACAGGCCAACCATTTCCACATGGACCTCTTATACCAACAATATCTCCCACTTCACTAGCATGGAATGCTGAAGTGACTGTCCCCATCTTCTTTATTGTGAACTTGATTGTTCCCTCTTCAGTTGGAGAAGATGCAATCCCAATAGGGCACTCTCCTTTACCAATTATGCTGATTTCTGCGAATTGACCTGGAATATAATTAAACTTCTGGTATTCTTCTTCTTTTTTAAATTCCAATTCGATAGTTTTGATATCATTAACTTTATTTTCAGTAACTATCGATTTTACTCTTGTTAAGTATGGAATATATGGATTAGACAACTGCTTTCTCCTCCTTATCTTTTTTTTCTATTTTTGCAATTTTAGCTAGATGATCTCGAAGGTCATTATTTGCAGGACATACCATTATACACCTTCCGCATCCAACACAACCAAGTAATTCATAATTTGCAGGGTAATAACTAAATTTATGCATTATCCTATTGCGACATCGCTGAATTTTTGTATTACGAGGGTTGTGACCGCTTGTTTCAAGCGTATAGAGACACGATTGACACGTATCCCATATTCTAACTCTTCTTCCTTTATTATTATATTGATCTGTCTCATCAATAACATCAAAGCAGGTACATGTTGGACATAGATAGCTACAGGAGCCACAACCAATACATACTTCACTAATTTCATCCCATACAGGGTGTTCAAACGAAGTCTCTAAATTTTTTACAATTGTATCTACGTCTATCTCTGTAACGAATGATTCTTCGGCTATTTTGGCTAATTCCTCAGATCTTTTGACATCTTTCTCAGTAGCATCAGAAAGCCATGACAATTTCTTCACAATATCCTTTCCTTTATCACTAATGCCTTCTACTAAATAAGTTTCCCCTAAATCGGTTAAAAACACATCCATATTCTCCTTATTAAAAGGATGACCTCCTACAGATGTGCAAAAACATGTAGATCTTGGAGTATTGCAACCAATTCCGATAAGTGTCGTATTCTCCCTCTTTTTCAAATAGATCTCATCTTTCCAATTGCCATGAAACGAAAAGAAATTAGCAAATAATACATAACTATATGCATCACAGGGACGGATTCCAAAAATCATGTATTTCTCATCTAAATCCTGCCTATCGGTAATTTCAACATCTTTATCATCTAACTTATATTCAAAGAGTACTTCCATTTGAGGAAATAATATTGATTTGGGAGGAATCCTTGAATTTAAATAATCAACAACAATATCATCAGGATTTTCGATCTTTTCAAAAACTATGTTTCCCTTTTGCTTAATTGGAGCATAAAAATTATACTCACTCGCAAATTCATTATATAATTTTCCAATATCCGCTTTTTTTAATATTTTTTGTTCCATTTTTTAGTTCACCTCGTTAATCTTCCTCCAACATAAATTCTTCTGCATCTTGCATACTGAAATCCATCATAGGAGGAACTGTTTTTGCATTCAGACCAGAGGTATAATTAAACCTTTCTTTCACAATTTTCTCCAACTTCCTCGTGATAAAATTTAGATCAATTCCTACAGGGCATACTGAGGAACATGCACCGCATGCGACACATCTACCTGCTAAATGCATTGATCTGATTAAATGAAATGTAAAAATATCGGTATATTCAGTAGTTTTATTAAACCATATGGGTTTGTTTTGATCTACGAAACAAAGATTACAATAACAAGCAGGACACGCTTGACGGCAAGAATAACATAACGTACACACTTCTAACTCTTTTTTAATGTAGTCCCATTTTTCCTCAGTAGGTATTGCTTCAAATTCATCTATATCTGCAAATTCATCATGAATGGATTCCAACTGTTGGCACTCTCCTAAACATGTTGCTTCTGTAGCAGAAGGAGTTTTTACTTGACAAACTTTACATAATTCATTAATATATTCTGAATATGGAAATTTTTGCTCCCAATCTTTCCCCTTCACTATTATTTCATCCCCAGCTATAGACACGTCATGGATCTCTTTTTCTCCTATTTCCATAGCAATCTTACTTCGATTCACATTCCCGTTACAAGTGAATCCTATCATTTTAACCTTATCTATATCAATCTGTTTCTCTGCTGCTAACAAGTTGACTGCTCTTCCCACACAACCTTTAGAGACAATACCAATCTTTAAAGCATTACCCTCTGCATCACAAAGTTGGGGCATTAACGGGGCTAAATATCGAGCTAAATTAATATAGCATAAATTATCCCAGATTAATTTGTCAACTTGTTCTTCATTTCGAATAACAATAGGTGTGGAACTTAAAGGAAGAGTTCCTTGAGAATACCCGATAATAACATCTACTTGCTTTTCACTGAACATCTTTTTTGCTGTTTCTCTAATAGAGACTTCAATTTCCATATTTTCTGCTTCAATCGTCATTTCTTACCACTCCTTTTGAAATTTTGTATTTGGACCTAATTCTTTTACCATTTTAGTAGCCTTCCGAATCAACACGGCAAATCTTTCACCTTCAGCAGCGCTAGCCCACATGAAATTCACTCTTCCAGGTTCTATCCCAAAAAATTCTAAGAGCTCTTTTAGTATCGCAAAACGCCTTCGAGCAACTAAGTTTCCACTGATATAATGGCAATCACCAGGGTGACAACCTGAAACCACCACTCCGTCCCATCCATCCGTCAAACTCTTTATTATAAAATAGGGATTAACCCTACCACTGCATGGAACCCTAACAATCCTTATATTGGGAGGATATTGAATTCTACTTACCCCTGCAAGATCCGCTCCGGCATAAGAACACCAGTTACATAAGAATGCGATGATTTTTGGTTCCCAATTTTCCTTAACTTTCTTTTCTAAAACTGTTTCAGTCATTTTCTTTAACCTCCTTTTAGCCTATGCGGCCAGTAATCATTTCATATATTTGTTCGGCTGTAAAGCCTAATATATCGATGGCACTACATCGACAATTCCCACTACATGCTCCACATCCTTTACATAGTGCTTGATTAATTGAGGCTACAAGACCAAATCTTCTATCTTCAATTAATTCAATCGCATTATACGCACAGTTCTCTACACACATGCCACACCCGATACAACGAGACATGTCAATAACAGCTGTCTTACCTTCTGCTTCAATTTCATCTTTAGAGAGAATTGTGCATGCTCTCGAAACTGCGGCGTTCGCTTGTGAAATTGAGTCTTCTATTGTTTTTGGACAGTGAGCCATTCCAGCGACAAAAACTCCTTCAGTCGCAAAATCAACTGGGCGAAGCTTGACGTGGGCTTCTAAATAAAAATTATCATCATTTAAAGGTACTTTTAACATTTTCGCAAGCTCTTCATTATCATCGTGGGAGGCAACAATACCTGCACTTAATACTAGTAAATCGGCGGGTATTGATAAGTCACCCGCTTTTGCAGTCTTCACATCCACTTTTAATGAAGATCCATTTGCGGTAATTTCAGGAGGATTCTCCTCATCATACCTAAGGAAAATAACTCCTGCTTCTCTTGCTTGTCTATAATATTTTTCTTTAAAACCATAGGTTCTAATATCTCGGAATAGAATTATAACTTCTTTTTCTGGGTTTAATTCCTTTACTAATAGAGCATTTTTTATCGCTTCAGCGCAACACATTTTACTACAGTATGGATGTTCCTCGTTTCTAGAACCTACACATTGTATCATTACAATAGTATTTTTATCCTTAACAGCCCCATTTGTGTTTAAGATTTTCTCAAATTCAGATTGTAAAATAACATTCTCATTCTGGCCGTAAAGGAATTCTTTGGGTTTATATTCATTAGCCCCAGTAGCGACCACAACAACCCCATGATCAAATTCAACCCGATCTTTATTATGACCATATACTACTGTCGTTTTGAAATTACCAATATATCCATCCAATTTTTCTATTTCAGCTTCTGTATAGACATGAATAAATTTATTTGAATTGATTTTATTAATTAAATCTGCGACATATGCTTGAACATCTCCACCTTCAAGGGTATGGAATATATGATTAGCAAAACCCCCTAATTTTGCTTCTCTTTCAACCAAGTGAGTTTCAATTTCCTGACTTGCAAAATTAAGAGCAGCTACCATACCTGTTATACCTCCACCGATAACCATTGCCTTTTTTGTTACTCCTAATTTTATTCTATCTATTGGAGAAATCATACGAGCTTTATTGACTGCCATTCTCACAAGGTCTTTAGCCTTTTGGGTGGCTTCTTCAGGTTGTTTCATATGAACCCAAGAACATTGATCTCGAATATTTGCCATTTGAAACAAGTATCTATTTAATCCTGCTTCTCGAATCGTTTCTTGGAACAATGGTTCATGAGTTCTTGGTGTACAAGATGCTACTATAACACGGTTTAAATGATATTCATCTATTTTTTCTTTGATTATTCCTTGAGTATCAGCAGAACACGTATATAAGTTCCTATCTGCCATGACTACATTTGGGAGTGTACTCGCATATCGAGTCACTTCTGGTACATCTACATAACCACCAATGTTAATTCCGCAATGACAGATGAATACTCCGATTCTTGGGGGCTGTCCTGCTACGAAAATTTCTGGGGGTAATGTTTTCTCAGTAATTAAAGTACCTCTTTGTGAATATAGAATTTGATCTACACAGCCTGCTGCGGCACTTGCTTGAGTGACTGTTTCAGGAATATCTTTTGGCTGAGAAAATGCTCCGCAGGCAAAAATACCTGGTTTTGTAGTTTGTACCGGATTAAACACATCCGTTTCAGCAAATCCATAATGGTTTAACTTAATCCCGAATTTCTCTGCAAGATGTTGTGCATCGTTAGGTGGGTTGAGCCCAACTCCTAACACAACCATATTATACACTTCTTCTACAACCTTGCCATCTTCAGTCTCATATCTTAGGATTAAATTCTTTGTTTCTGGATCTTCATCTACAGAAGAAATTCTACTTCTAATATACCTAATACCATATTCTTCTTGAGCTCTAATGATATATTTATCAAAATCCTTACCATAAGCTCGAATATCCATACTGAATATAGTTGGCTTTACTTCATGTTGATGTTCATGAGCAATTACCGCTTCCTTAGCAGTATACATACAACACACTGAAGAACAATAAGGTTGTCCTTCCCCGGTGTAATCTCGTGATCCTACACATTGAAGAAACGCAACCTTCTCTGGAATATCTCCGTCTGAAGGTCTTAGAACTCTTCCGGCATATGGGCCAGAAGCCGATAAGATACGTTCAAACTCAATGCTGGATACTACATTCTTAAATTTACCATAACCATATTTATTCACTTCTGGAGGAATATACTCATCAAATCCAGGTGCTAGCACTATAGCACCTACATTGATATCCACAATCTCATCTGCTCTATCATACTCAACCGCTTTAGCTTTACAAACTCCCGCACAAACACCACATCCAATACAATGATCTTTATTGATTGCATACACCAGTGGAACTGCTTGTGGATATTTGACTGAAGTTGCTGCATATTTTGCTAATCCTTCATTGAATACATCTATTGCCTCAACAGGACAATTACGACCACAAACTCCGCAACCTGTGCATATATCTGGATTAATATACAGAGAATTCTTTTTTACCTTTACAGTAAAACTTCCCGCTTCTCCAGAGCATTCTAGAATCTCACAATTAATACTTAAATCGATATTTTGATGCCGACCGGTCTCTACGAGCTTAGGAGAAACAATACACATAGCGCAATCGTTCGTTGGGAAAGTTTTGTCAAGTTGTGCCATTACTCCACCAATACTTGTAGTCGATTCAATCAGATAAACTTTAAAACCTGAATCTCCTAAATCTAGTGCTGCTTGAGAACCTCCAATTCCAGCACCTACAACCATAACTGCTCCTACTTTTTCCATTTTTTTCACCTCATAATCTATGAAACATTGGAGTAATTCCAATAATTTCTCCAAAGTCGACAAGACCTCGAGTTTTTAAAATTGTCATATGTTCTAATACTATACTTGGATCTATTTCTAATTCAGAAGCTAAATCCTTTACAGATTTTCTATCATCTTCTAATGCAATTAAAATTCGAGCACGTTCATATTCTTCGATGATGGCTGAATCAAATATTTTCATAAATTCATCCAAATCGGTTTTTTCTCCATACACATTTTCTTGTTCTGTAATTTTTCTTTGCCTTCCAACCAGAGCTCTCATTCTATCGCCACCCGCTGCCATCTTCAGCGCTCTTAATTTAGCCAGCACTTCTTGATCTGGGTTATCTCCCCCTGCTGGTGAAGGTCCTAATGATGTAATATGTTCGGTAAATTCGGTGACTACCTCACCATATCTGGTTCCTTCAGATGCAGAGACCCATTCTAAGCGGACTCGATTGTCAAATCCAATAAGTTCAAGAAATTTAACGAGCATGGCATACTTCTTTTCTGTTTCATAATTCCCTTCGAGATAATGGCAATCTCCGATATGACAGCCCATAATAATTACTCCATCGGCACCAACTTCAAATCCTTTAAAAACAAAAGCGGGGTCTACCCTACCGCTACACATCACTCGAATTACTCTAATATTTGGAGGGTATTGTACTCTACTTACTCCTGCTAAATCTGCTCCTGCATAGGAACACCAATTACATAAGAAACCTAATATTTTTGGTTCAAAACTCATTTTTATCTACCTCCGAAGGCTTCGATTTCAGCCATTATTTGTTCATCTGTGAAATGCCTGATAACAATGGCATGATTTGTACATGTAGCTCCACAAACGCCACAGCCTTTACATAACACTTGAGTTATTACAATCTCATCATTCTCATCCTTACTTATTGCTTTATAGGGACAGACAGTAATACATACTTCACAGCCAGAGCATAAAGCTTTGTTATACTCGGGTAAAGATGAGGTTGCTCCCTCAACTTCAAGAGTATTGTGAGATAAGATTGTGCTAGCCCTTGATGCCGCAGCATATCCTTGAGTTATAGATTCTGTTATGTCTACAGGCCATTTTGCTGAGCCACAAATATAAACACCATCAGTGGCAAAATCCATAGGTCTAAGCTTAACATGAGCCTCCAAGAAAAAACCATTTTCTTCTAAAGGTACTTTTAACATTTGCGCAAGAGCTTTATTTTCAGCATTAGCAACCAATGGTACAGATAGTACTAACAAATCGTAAGGAATACTAATTTCTTCACCGATATATTCATTAAACACTTTTATAGTATCACCCTCAACGTTAGGCAATTTGTCAGGATTATACGTGACAAAAACGATTCCTGCTTCTCTTGCTCTTCTATAGTAATCTTCATAATAAGAACCAGGTGTATATAAATCTCTAAATAGAACCGTTATATGTGCATCAGGATTTTTCTCCTTAATCGCTAATGCATTCTTTAAAGCGGTCATACAACATACATTTGAGCAATATTTTCTTTCCTCGATTCGAGCACCAACACATTGAATCATAACAATCTCATTGGCTTTCACATCATTATTTTTTAATTTAACTTCCAGTTGACTTTGTGTTATCCTCTTTTCTCCATCATACCCGTAATAACCTTCTGGTGTAAATAAAGAAGTACCAACTGCTACAATGATACAACCTATTTTAAGAGGAATTACATTGCCAGCTTGATCTATTTCAATTTCATAGTTTCCTACAAAACCTTCTATGGTTTTGACCTGTGCTGAAGTATATACGGTTAAATTGGGTCTACTCTCAATTTTACTCTTTAAGGCATCTAACAATTCAGATGCTTCTATATCTTTAGGATAAAGCTTGTAAAGTCCATTCAGCCTTCCTCCTAATTGATTATCCTTTTCTACTAAATAGGTTTCAAATCCTTGATTACTTAGATTAAGTGCTGCGGTCATTCCTGCGACACCTCCTCCAATTACTAATGCTGTAGGGGTGACATCAACAATAATTTTGTCTAATGCTTCAAGTTTTTCTGCTTTTGCAACACCCATCTTTACAACCTCATTCGCTTTTATGAAGGCTTTATCAGGAACTTTTTGATGCACCCATGTATTCTGGTCACGGATGTTTACAAAATTAAATAGGTAAGGATTTAACCCTTCTTCTTCAATACACGCTCGAAATAGCGGTTCATGAGTTCTTGGAGTACAAGAAGCGACAACAACTCTATTCAAATTATGCTCTCGTATGCCTTTTTTAATTTCTGCTAATCCTGTTTCTGAACACGTATAAAGATTATCTTGAGTAAACACTACATGGGGTAAGGATTTAGCTCGTTCCGCAACCTCCTTACAATCAATATATCCTCCGATATTGCTTCCGCAGTGACAAATAAACACGCCAATTCTAGGTTCTTCTTCTTCCTTCTTTTCTTTTTCTGACATCATTTTTAACCTCCTTTTATTAATTCTGCTGCTCGTGCTGCCGCACCACTAGCTTCAGCTACAGAACGTGGAATATCCATTGGTTCTCGAGCACATCCGCAGGTATATATCCCTTCAACACTAGATTCAACGGGAAAGAATGGATCAGTTTTAATAAAACGATTCTTATCTAACTCCACTCCTAAGATCTTTGACACTTTTTCATTAGAAAGTGAAGGTATAATACAGGTTGCCAAAACAACAAGATCAAACTTCATCTGTTTGATTTTAGCAGTATCCAGATCCTCATAGGTAATGATTGGACTTTGATTTTCATCTACTTCTATGTGTGAAATCTTACTTTTAATGTATTTTATATTATATTCTTTTTCACCACGTTGTAGGAATTTCTGAAATCCTTTCCCTCCAGCGCGCATATCGATATAAAACACATATGATTCAAGTTCATTATCATGTTCATAAGCAACTATAGCTTCTTTAGTAGTATACATACAACATACAGCAGAGCAATAATCTTGAGTACGGTAGTTTCTGGAGTCAATACACTGAAGGAAAGCAATCTTTTTGGGAGTTCTTCCATCAGTAAGTGTCTTTAAATGACCGTGTTGAGGTCCCGAAGCACAGATTAATCGTTCAAATTCCATCGAAGTAACTACGTTATCATATTTTTGATATCCATATACATTGAGTGTGTGAATATCTTCTGCTAAATCAACACCAGTTGCTACAATCACAGCACCAACGTTTTCTATGGCTATCACTTCTTCCTTTTGAGTAAAATCAATAGCATCTGCTCCACATTGTTGGTAGCATAAACCGCAAATACCATAATTGAGGTATAGACATTTATTTGGATCAATACGATATACAGGAGGAACTGCTGCTGGAAACGCAATTTGAGAAGCCGATTGAGTCAATAAATCAGCATCAAAAAAGTTTGTACAACCTCTTACAGGACAAATATTGCCACAATCTCCACAATTTGTACAAACTCCTTCTTTCACATACCTTGGATGTTTTAACACCTCAACTGTAAAGTTTCCGGCAGTACCCTCTACCTTCTGAACTTCTGCTAATGTATAAAGCGTAATATTTGGATGTCTATAACATTCTGAAAGCTTTGGAGCAAGGATACAAATAGAACAATCAAGGGTAGGGAAAGTTTTATCTAATTGAGCCATACGACCTCCAATACACGGTTGTTTTTCGACTAATATCACTTTAATCCCCATATCACCTAGGTCTAATGAGGCTTGGATACCAGCAATTCCCGCACCAATAACAACTACAGATTTTTCTGACATTTTTTTATCCTCCTTTTATTTACTCACTTTATTTGTTGTCATTCTTTTTAATAAATCAAGCTTGCTCCCTTTCCATTCAGGTATAGGAGATTTTGTTGGTACAAATTTTTCAACATATCCATCAATGATAGCGTTTGAAATTAATTTTTTACCTTTTTCTGTTCTGATAACTAACATCGAATTTTGTTGAACCGCCCCAGAACCACCAAAACTGATGTCTGCAAATCTACTCGTAAATTCATCACATTCTTTACAGTGATTTCGTACAGCTGGATCGAAGGCGTGAAGATCGACTTCCTTGACTTCATTAGCTTTACTGGTTATAAAGAAATTCTTCTTAATATTCATCTTAGTAATATCTTTAGGTTCTAAACCAGTTTCAGCTTTTACAAGCTCAAATAATTTATCATAATCAAAGTTCTCCATACAAAACAGACCAAACACATATTTGATAACATGGGTAGGTGTAATATTTAGTAGCTGCATCTTTCTTACAGCTCGACATTGGCATGGAGTTCCTACAAAAGCCATACGTATTTGGTTAATATCATAAATTTGCTTTTGTTTTTCTACAATTTCTTCAGCAATCTCGTACAAGTCTTTCAATGGAAGCAGATTTGATGAGATTGTATATCTGGTTCCCGAAGATTGGAACAATTCTTCTTTATTATAAATAATCTTAGGAATTGGTTTTAGATTATCGTCATAAGTAGAAACAATGGCAGCATCGATTTTATTCTTATCAAATAAATACATTAGAAGTGTGGTTACTAAGCCCCCGTCTTGCCCAACTTCCCTTATCTTTGCGTCAGTAGTTTTTGCTGCAAGAATATCTGCAACAAAACCCATATTGTCTTTAATTTTGTATTGGTTATTTATTTTGTCCATCAATGGAAGAGTTTGAGGGCAGATATAGTAACAAAGACCACATTCTTTACAATTATCTACATTTGCATCTGATATGAATTGAGGAGTATATCCCTCCATCTTAATAACATCAAAATGTTGTGAGCTACAATATGCAACACATGCACCACATGCGCAACATTTGTTAGTTTTGATAATCTCATCTTCAAGATCTTTGAAGATTTTAACATCCTTTAATATCGATTTCTTGGGAGTAACTTCTGTCATTTTTTTTTAATTCTTTTTTGTTTTTTGTTTTTTAATTAAATTAAAAATTTATGGAGTAAATTTTATACTCTCAAATAATTTATTTGGTCTAATCCTGTGAAAATTAAACCCTAATTCTTCAGGTTTGAAGCCAAACGCTAAAGCGACTAGTTCTGATAAATAAAATATGGGAAAATCATAATTTGATTCATTTTGTTTGTTGAGTTCCCTCTGATTAAACTCATATTGCTGATAACAAGCTGGACAAACAACTACAACACAATTAGCACCTGCTTCTTGAATCGCCTTTAATTTTTGATCAATCATTAAGAGAGATAAATCTTTATCTGATTTCTCAACAGGATTTCCGCAACACTCCATTTTCATCTCATAATCTACGGATTCTGCTCCAAGAGCTCTTACAATTTCATCCACAGTAGTTGGTTCAAATGGGTCATCCCAATTTATGATCTCCGAGGGTCTTAAGTAATGACACCCATAATGAACTGCGACTTTAAAACCTTCTAATGGTTTATCTACATAAGCCTTAACTTTGTCAATATATTCATAAAGTATCTCTGCAAAATGCTTTACTTCCACTTTTCCGTCGTAAGATTTTCCTACTTTCTTTAAGACTTTATTCACTTCTTCCTTTGCATGAGAATCTTTATTTATCGTATAATTAACACCTTTTAGTGTTTCTACACACCCAGAACAGAAGGACACTACACCACCATTGGTGTTACAAAGACTTAAATTCCTCGCACCTAAAGCTAACCAGGTTTTATGATCTATGAGTTCTATTCCTGTTGGATCTGGACAGCAGCTAAATCCATCGACGTCATTTAATTTAATACCAAGTTTTTCAAACACTTTCCTAGACGAGGTTTCTAAATATGGTAATCTCGCAGGAATTACACATCCTAAAAATAAGTCATATGCCATTTTTAATCAGCCCCCTTAGGAATATGTTTTTCAAAATTAGTCTCAATTAAGATTTTCTTGATTTCATCAACAGAAGCAGTTTTAATTTCAGGAAGGCCTAATTTTTCTCTACGGGATAAAATAGCTTTAGAATAAGGGATTGCTACTCCATTTTCTAAAACTGCTTGACCCTGGGCAATAAAAGCTTCAGGTACATTTCCCTTCTCAAAACATAGGTTTTTAATCAAGGTGAAAATTTCAGTAAGTTCAACTTTCTGAGGACATAGCTCAACACATTTCTGACAAGTTGAACATAACCATGAATTTGGTTCTTGTTTTTCCACTAATTTATCTTGCAGACCCAAAATTGCTTCCTCGATAATCTTTCTCGGATTATATATTCCATTTGTTAGTAAAGCTACAGGACATCCCCCGCTACATGTGGAACATTGATAACAGTAGGAAAGGGAGGCATTATGTTTCAATACTTCGTTTCGAAACTTAAAATTAATAACACTCATTTTGACAAAATTGTATATATGTAATTTTATTCCATAGTTTTTGATGGTAAAGTAAATATCCAAAATTTTAAAAAACTTATTAGAAAAATCCTTAAGCGAAACCTAAACTAAAAATTATATTTTATTACTCAGCTTTTTTTTTCAGATTACCTTATTTTTTCCTTTAATATTGATTTGTTCCAATATTAATTTGTTATATATTGTGTGTTTTTGATCATTTACTCTTTAATCTATGCGCTAAATTGGCTCTAGATTGATTCTTTAAATATTTTCTTCCTAATTTCTTTTTTGACATATTCACTATTCTTTATATTTGTTCTTTATTACCAGGGTCTAAAAATATTGTATTTAGAATTATACATTATATCTGAAGAATCTACTTTAAGTTTAGCTTCCTTTAATGTGATAATGTTTTCAAAGTATCTAGGATTTAGATCTTTATATAGTTCATATTGTCTTTGAGCTTCTTCAATGTCTTTTTGTCTCTTTGTGGGACTATAGTTCCATAGAATTATATATAGATGTAAAAATTTGATTTGATCATTTTCTTCTATTTTTTTTTTTACATTCATATTTTTTTTCAGAAGTATTTCACCTCCCTTATTTTGTTACAGCCCCAAAATAATATTTTGATAAATTATTCATTTGATTGACCACCAAATTATAAATGTATATATTCGTGTATATATCCTTAGTATGAATACTATATACTGAATAAAAAAGTATATATTGTATTAATTTATATTATAATTATGGGCCAAAAAATCTATAGAAATCTTCAGAAATTTGGTGGTTCATATGCTGTCAGTTTACCTAAAAGTTGGATATTTAACAACAATTTAGATGAGCCTGTATCTTTCAATGAAAATACAAAAAGAAATACATATTCTACAGTGTCAATAGAAATTCAAGACAATGGTACTTTGTTGATATCACCGAATATAATACAACAGGAAGAAGATCTAACTGATGAAGATGTTCTAGAAGCAAACGAGAATGTAATCTGGGAATTATTAAAGGAGATTTTTTCAGGTCGTACAAAGATAACAATAATTTCAGAAAGAGAAATAAATAAAGGTTTGAGAAGAATCATAAAGCAATATGTCAATAGACTCCCAAACACCGAGGTTATCGAAGAAACTAGCCAAAAAATGATTGTTCAAAATTTTGGATATAAAGAAATTCCTACTAAAAAATTAATTCAACGTTTGTTATATTTAGTAGCAAATATGTTTGAAGACTTAGAACAAAAATCAGTCAATGATTTAGACGATAATTTCGAGCAATTAAGAAAATTTTATTTCATTTTAGTCATTCATATTAGAACATATCTTAGAACGGGAATATACGTCTCTTCTACTAGCGAATTTACTCCTCTTAAAGCAATGGATTACCGTATGTTTTCTGAGAAAATAGTTGAAATAGCAGAAATATTGAAAGATCTCCATTTAAATGAGAAAATACTAAACTTTTACAAAGAAATCCAACAATACTTCAATGAAGTCATGGATGCCTTTTTACAGAAAAACGATAAATCTGCGTTTAAAGTGTGGGTTAAAAAGGACAGACTTTTTAATAAAGCAAATGAAATTGAAAAGAATTTAGATTATGCGGACAAAGAGAAAGTTGCAAAACTAATGAAAATCGCTCAAAAAATCAAAGACATGTCTGCGTTTATTTGATGTGAGACAAATCAATCACTCTCTCTAAATTTTAATTTTAATTGAATATCTCATTTTTGATGATTGATCTTGATAATTTGAATGATGTATTTGAATAATTGTGTTCAATTTTCCAAATTTAATGTTCAGATTTAAATATTAGCAAATCCACTCATATTATGATGTGTCAAAATTGTAATTGTGATTTCTTTGATAGGTGTTCAATCGTAGGATATATGCCCATAGGATTTTGTTGTGAAAACTGTTATCTTTATGACGAATATACAACATGTTTAAAATCTAAAAGTAAAAGTGAAGAAGAAGATAAAGTTGGTACTGAAGTTATAGAAGAATTAAAATTAGCAAATGCTACAATTGAAGGAGATCTTTTGAAAATTATTATCTCGCAAAGAGATGGTAAGGAGCAAACAATTTTTATTGATTTAAAAAAGTATCTAAAATCATAATTTAAAATTTTGTTTTTTATGCATTTTATTACAAAATATTTTCAAAATCTGAAATTTTTTGCTGTGAAAAAATAATTTAATAAACAATTTATCACAATATTTAACTAGTTTATATGGTTTGAGTATTAATTTAGTGGATTAGTTTAAAGTTGTCAAGAAAATTAGATTTATTGGATCTGAAAATAATAGAAGAACTGAAGAATAACAGTAGAATTTCATATAGTGATATCAGTCAGAAGATTGACAAAACAGAAGCTACAGTAAGAAGACGAGTAAAAAAGTTATTAGAAGAAGGGGTTATAACTCGTTTTACAATCGATTATAGCGTAGATTCAAAGCAGAGTATAAGCGCCACAATAAAAGCTGTACCCGATTTCAAGGAAATTAAACGCATTTTAAAAGAACTGAGAGAAATCGAAGAGATTAAACATATATGGCGATTATCTGGTGATTGTGGGCTTTTGATGAAGGTAGATATATCTTCTATAGATAAATTTAACCCGCTAATTGAAGAAAAGATCTCTCAAATTCAGGGAATAAAAATAGTAGAGACTTGCTTCATCACTGATATTATAAAGTAATAAAAAACCATATTGCAATAGTTTAAAAATTTGTAGTCTAATATATTATAAAGTTTGATTATTCAAGCATTAGGTGTTTATAATCGGGGAAAAAGCGGCGTTTAAGATATGTGTATTCGGTGATGGTGGAGTAGGCAAAACAACATTAATCAGAAGATTTGCAACTGGAGTCTTTGAGGAAGACTTAAAAATGACGATAGGTGCTGACTTTAGTGTTAAAAATGTTGAAGTGGATGGAAGAATGGTAACCCTTCGGATTTGGGATTTCGCGGGAGAAGATCGTTTCAGAGTTCTTTTACCAGCTTTTGCTAAAGGAGCTGATGGAGGAATTTTTATGTACGATACTACAAGATATTCAAGTCTGAGTCAAATTAAAGACTGGTTATCAATTTTTGAATATTTTGGATCTGAAAATAAAGCAAAAATCCCTATTATAATGGTTGGAGGTAAAATTGATCTTGTGGATAAACGATCAGTTAAATCTGAAGAGGCTTTGGAATTATCAAACACTTATGAATTAATAGGGCATTTTGAGTGTTCTTCTAAAACAGGGGATAACATAGAAGAAATTTTCGAATTTATTGCTAAAAAAATGATAGAATCTGAATAACATTAGATATTAGTCTCTATATTTTTTTACAGTTCATTTGATAAATGAAAAGCTTTTTCTAAGAACTTGGTTTAAAAATTATAGATTAGTCTCATAAATGTTAGTTTGGGTAATAATATGATAATAGATACTCGTTTTACAAAAATTGAAGGAAAAGTGTTAATGCTCGGAAATGAGGCTCTTGTGAGAGGTTGTCTTGAAGCAGGTGTTTCTTATGTTTCTCAATATCCTGGTACTCCAACTAGTGATATTGGAGAATATTTTCATCAAGTAATTAGGGATATACCTGAAATTGGTGAATATTTAGTGCACCACTGGGCTGTCAATGAAGCAGTTGCGGCTTCAGCCTGTGCGGGAGCTTCTTGGACGGGATGTAGGAGCCTGAATCCTATGAAGCATGTCGGATTAAATGTTGCAAGCGATGCTTTGAGTGTAATTGCTTTAAATGGGCCGAATCCCGGGGGTATGGTTATTTCAGTAGGTTCAGATCCAGGTTCATTAGGATCTCATCAAGAACAGAACGAAAGATTTTATACTTGGATGCTTCATATTCCCACTATAGAACCACATACACCCCAAGAATGTAAGGATTGGGTCAAACTTGCTTTTGATCTATCTGAAAAATTTGACTTAGTAATGAATGTCCGAACTTCTACTAGAAGTGCTCATTCAAGAGGTTTCGTAGAGCTTGGTACATTGGTACCCGGAAAAAAAAAGGGGGAATTTATACGAAATATTCCCAAATTCAACTCTTTACCACCCCATGCGATTAATAATCACATTCGTTTGTATGAAAGAATTGATAAACTGAGAGAGATCATTCCTGAATTAGGACTAAATAGAATTATCCCTGGAACTAATAAAGTAGGGGTCATAACAAGCGGAATGCCTTTTGGTTACACAATGGAGGCTTTGAATCAATTAGAATTAAATGATGTACCGATACTTAAACTTGGGATAATCTATCCATTAAACTATAACCAAATCGCTGATTTTCTACAAAATCTTGAGAAGGTTATTATTGTTGAGGAACTTGAACCATTTTTAGAAATGAAGATTGCGGAAATTGCTCATAAACACAGAATTGACGTAAAAATAGTTGGGAAAGACTATTTTCCTAAACATAATGAATTTTCTACGGGATTAGTTGCGACAACTTTGGCGAGGATCTTTAATAAAGAGCCACGTGAGAATATTACTAACGCTGTAGACTACTTTAATTCATATAAGGAAATAATTCCAAGTAGGTTTCCCACTTTTTGCGCCGGATGCCCTGAGCGAGCAACTTTATATTCCATACTAAAAGCAACAAATCAATTAGAAAATACTATAATTTCGGGTGATATTGGTTGTTATGTGATGTCATTTTTCCCACCTCAACAATGCTCTGATTTAGTCATATGTATGTCAGGAGGGATTAGTGCTGCGATTGGTATGTCAACAAAAACTGATCAAAAAATTTTAGCAATGATCGGTGACTCCACATTCTTTCACACAGGTATGGCTCCATTAGCAGAAGCAGTAGGATATAATTCTAATTTGCTTCTAATCATTTTTGAAAACTCTTGGACAGCTATGACAGGACATCAAGATGACGTACTGAGATTTTTAATTAATCAAGGATTTTCTATTGAGAAAATTTGCAAAGCAATTGGAGTACCTTGGTTAAGAGTAGAAGATTCATATAATCCAAAAAAATTAACAAAAAGTATTGAGGAAGCCTTAGAAACGAAGGGATTAAAGGTGATTATTGTTAAAAGAGAGTGTGCTCTACAGGCTCATCGATGGAGAACATCTCAAATAAGAACTCTTCAAGAAGCAGGTGAAAAAGTACAAGATATCTCCTATTATATTGGGGGGTGTAGTATGTGTTTTGAATGCGCTAAAATTCTCAGTTGCCCCGCTATAAGAAGAGTGGAAACTGAGGGAATTGAGGAAATGCAAATTGATCAAGATCGATGCATAAAGTGCGGCGTATGTTATGAAATATGCCCAAATGGAGCAATAAGAAAATCTATTATAAATTTATTTGGTGAGGAGGTGCTATTTCGTGAAATTTAAAGAAACAGATATAATTAACATAGTTATTGCCGGTACTGCGGGTCAGGGGGTAATTACACTTAAAAGATTAATTGAATTTGCCGCTCAAAAGGCTGGTGTTGAAAGAAATTTCGGAAGTGAGTCTCATGGACTTGCACAACGAGAGGGAGCTATCATGAGTCATACCCGGTATCAGAAGAAGATAAACAAGAATGAAAGGTATAATTTACAATCACCATTGATTTGTTATGGAGATGCAGATTTGTATATCTGTATAGAACCTGTTGAAGCACTTCGTCAAGGTATATTTGCATCTCAAAAAACT
>JBHLNR010000168.1:0-7664 GCA_048941385.1 Promethearchaeota archaeon | reverse complement strand
TTTTGAGGTGTATAAAGGTTTATTCTGATATAGTTCTTGATCACTTCAAGAATCCTAGAAATCAAGGAGAAATGAAGAATGCTGATGCTGTTGGAAAAGCAGGTTCTATAGAATGTGGCGATTATATACATGTTTTCATTAAAGTAAAGGAAGAAAGTGGTCAAAAAATTCTAAATGACATTTCATATGAGACTTTCGGATGTGCAGCAGCTATAGCTTCTTCTAGCATGCTTACTGAAATGGCTAAGGGCAAATCTTTAGAAGAAGCCGAAAAAATTACTAAATTGGAAATTGTGGAAGCTTTAGGTGGTTTACCTGAGCCTAAAATTCATTGCAGCTTAATGGTGGCAGATGGTTTAAAAGAAGCAATTAGAGTTTACCGAGAAAACAAAAACAAATAAATTTTATTTAGTATTCGTAGAATATTATTCATTGTGAGAATCAATAAAAGCTTTTGCACAATGGCTACAACAAAAATTCATTTCTTTTCCATTAATGATTTCGGTATGAAAATCCTCATAGAGCTTCACACCACAACTTGCACAAATCTTTAGTTTTGATTGAATCGCACCTTCTATTAAATTATTAAATCTTGTAAATATTCTATCAACAAATTTCATTCCCGAGGAAGTTAGTTTGAAACCTCTTGAGCGTTCTGACTCAGATTTTTCTAAAGCTTCTATATATTCCTTAGATTTAAGGTCTTTTAAAAAGTCGTAAATGCTTGTTGGACTTGCTGTCGTTCCCAAGTCTTTTTCAAGACTTTTTAATATTTGGTATCCGGTTATCTCATTTTTAGACTTCAATAATAGTAGAATATAAAATCTAGTTATACTTTGGATTTTTATTTCCGGATTATCGTTCATTTCTAATTCTCACTGTTTAAAACAAATTATATTATTGATTTAAAGGTTCTGTAAATATTATATAATAGTTATGTTTAAATATATACTACCCAGTATATAATTAATTTAAGAAATAAAAAAAAGTGATTAAATATACTTTTCGATGAATTACATGAGGATGGAATGCATCATATTATGGAATGGGTTTCAGACATTTGGCTCATTTTAATAATTTTAGGGATAGTTTTGTTTTCTGTCATCGTTATAATTTTGATATATATTTTGAGGAACGATATTGATAAATCTCGAAGTTTAGAAACTCCTAGTAAACATCTCAATCAATATGAGTTAAATAGGTCCCAACATCCCGATAAGATCAGATTCTGTTCTAGATGTGGAGCCAAAATAGATATCAAGAATATGAATTACTGTTCGAATTGTGGAAATAAATTCCAACAAAATAGTGATATATAAATTTTAAAACTTAAAAGTGAAGTTCATTAAAAAGATATTGATCCCATTGTTTGAGGTGTTGTAAAAATAATTGTTCATAAACGATCCTTTAAATTTTTAAAAAATAATAAATCTGTTAGATTTTTTGCTAATTTCAAAAAAAAACAATGTAAAAATATTTCAAATTATAAACAAAAGGTATAATTATTAAATTTGGTAGTAAAAAGTATGAAATACGGTGGTTATTAATGGTAGAATCAAAAGAAAATATTAATATTAAACTTGGTGGAATGACATGTGCAAATTGTGCACTAAAAATCGAAACTAAACTCAATAGTCTAAAAGGGGTTAATTCTGCGGTTGTTAATTTCGCAAATGAAGAGGCTACGGTTGAATATAATCCAACTATGACTGATTTCAATAATTTTAAAGAAGCAATTCGAGATCTTGGTTATAAGGCATCTTTAGCTAAAATCGATGTAAAAGTTGTGGATGAGCTTTCAGAAAATGAATTTGAAAATCTTGTCAATAACATAAAAAAAATTGATGGTATTCACGATGTTCGAGGAAACTTTAAAGCATCTAAGATGTTTGTTGAATTTAATGAATTACTTTTAGATGAGAATGGAGTATATTCAAAAATTAAGCTATTAGGATTTAACATCGAGAAATCAGCTGGAGCAATGGATATGGAAATCATAGCTCATAAAAAAGAGATGAGCTATCGCTTACGTATTATGGTAATATCTTCAATTTTTTCCTTAGTCATTGCACCAATTAGTTGGTTTGTAGTAGAATCATTTGAAAGAAATCTACTTCTATTTTTCTTGGCATCAGCTAACTACATTATTTCAGGATCATTTTTCTTAATTGGAGCTTATAAGTCTTTAAAAAATAAATCAACAAATATGGATGTCTTAATTGCATTAGGTACTACAACTGCATTGATATACTCTATATTGACCACATTCTTTATTTCTGGAAAAGTCTTCTATGAAGCAATGAGTATGATTATTAGTTTTTTGTTAGTTGGAAAATATCTTGAACACAAAACTAAGGGACAAACTTCTGAAGCAATCAAAAAGTTAATTGGTTTACAACCGAAAATAGCAACAATTTTAAAAGATGGAGAAGAAATAGAGATTCCTATTGAAGAAATTGAAGTTGGAGATATTCTAATCGTTAGACCTGGGGAGAAAATCCCTGTAGATGGGAAAGTAATTAAAGGTCAAACAAAAATTGATGAGTCCATGATTACTGGGGAAAGTAAGTATGTAAAAAAGGAAGTTGACAGTGAAGTTATTGGTGCTACAGTAAACCAAACTGGACTAATTCAAATCGTTACAGAGAAAATAGGTAAAGATACTTTACTATTCCAAATAATCGATTTTGTAAAACAAGCACAGAGTCGAAAAGCAGCTAAACAACAATTAGCTGATAAAATTAGCAATTATTTCGTTCCTATTGTTGTTGTAATTGCAGTAAGTGCATTTCTCTATTGGTACTTCATAGGTACACAAATATACCCAACTCTTCGAGCGACTCAACTCGAGACATCTTTATTGATTTTTACTTCCATAGTAGTTATTGCATGTCCCTGTGCTTTGGGATTAGCAATTCCTACTGCTGTAATGGTTGGTACAGGTAAAGGTGCTGAAAATGGATTATTAATTAAAGGAGGGGATTCTTTAGAATCGATTAATACTATAAATACAATAGTTTTTGACAAAACTGGTACTCTAACTGTTGGGAAACCTAAAGTATCAGTAATATTTACTGAGAAGGATCTCAATGGAAAAGGTTATAATGAAAATGATCTATTGTTATATGCTGGAAGTGCGGAAATGGGTTCTGAACACCCTATTGGTAGAGCTATAATTGAAGAAGCAAATCAAAGAGGATTATCTCTTGAATCTATTACAGAATTTGACGCAATCCCGGGAAAAGGAATTAAAACAGTTATAACTAATAAAACAATTTTGATTGGGAATGATAAATTAATGGAAGAAAATAAGATTTCAATTACCAAATTTAAGGATAAATTTGAAGAATTTCAGCAATTAGGAATTACTACTATTCTAATCAGTATTGATAATATGATAAGAGGAATTATTGGCATTTCTGATAAGATAAAAGAACAAGCACCTTACGCTTTAGATGTGTTGCGAGAAATGGGATTGGATCTATATATGCTTACAGGAGATAATACGCAAACTGCATTAAGTATAGGTAAACAACTTAAATTTGATGAAAACCATGTATTAGCGGAAGTTTTACCAAATGAAAAGGCACTTACTATTCAAAAACTACAAGAATCAGAAGATCATAAAATTGTAGGGATGGTAGGGGATGGCATAAACGATGCCCCTGCATTAGCTCAAGCAGATGTAGGGATTGCTATTGGCTCGGGTACTGATGTCGCAATTGAAACAGCAGATATAGTATTAATGAGAGGAGATTTGAGGAATGTTGTTTCAGCAATTAATTTATCGAAGAAAACTTATAGAAAAATGATAACTAATCTATTTTGGGCTTTTATTTATAACTTAATAGGATTGCCACTTGCGGCTGGAGTTATATTCGGAGTGACTGGTTTTTTTATACCACCATACTTAGCCGCAGTTTTCATGGCAACAAGTTCAGTTTCTGTAGTTACTAATGCGTTGTTTCTAAAAAGGTTTGAACCTAAAACACCACAACAATTAGAAGAAGAAATACTATTAGTGTCTCAAAAGAAGGTTATAGATCCAGTATGTGGGATGGAAATTAATCCTAGACGTGCGATTGAATATGAGTACAAGAATAAAACTTATCACTTCTGCAATCCTAATTGTGAAGCTCATTTTAAAAGAGATCCAGAAAGATTTAAAGATTACGATGCAATGGATCCCAAATTGATGCAAATGAAAGATACTAAAGAATATAACGAAAAAGAACATAAAAATGAAAATACAAAAAAGAATATGGAGGAAAAGAGAATGGGGAAATTAAAATGTTCTGAATGTGGAGCTACTCAAGATCTTCCAATGCACTGTGGAAAACCTATGCATAAGGAAGGTAATGAATTAGTATGTTGGATGGGGGCTAGTTGTGGTGCTCAACCAATTCCAGAACATCATGATAAACCAATGGAAATTATTGAATAATTAAAAAGAAATGTGAGATGATGAGTAGGTTACAATTAAAATGTTGTAAATGTGGAAATATAATGGAAACTCTTCCTGGTGGTAGTCAGGATGTAATAATAGATGAAGTAACAGGAGAAATGCTTTATTGGAGTGGAAAAAAATGTGGTTATAGACCTGCTGATTGTCTTTTATGTGAAAAATGTCAAGAAAAAGGTTGTTAAGTAATATTTTTTTTGATCCCTTTTTTATAATATATAAAATATAATATTTAAAGTAAATCTGACATTTTTATTCTAAATGATAATTAAATGAGTATTAGATTATGAAATACTACTCAAATATTTTAAAATTAATTGGAAAAACACCATTGGTTCGTATTGAAAAAAGCAATCCGAATCCAAATGTACTTTTATTAGCCAAATTGGAGAAATATAATCCTGCAGGTTCTGTGAAAGATAGAATTGCAATTTCAATGATAGAGGAAGCTGAAAAACAAGGGATTTTAACAGAAGGTAAAATTGTCATTGAGCCTAGCAGTGGGAATACTGGTATAGGATTAGCTTTAGTTTGTTCTGTAAAAGGATACCCTTTGGAAATTGTGATGCCTGAAACGATGTCGGTTGAACGTCGCAAAATAATGACAGCTTATGGGGCTAAAATAACATTAACTCCCGGAGATGGTGGAATGAATGGGGCACAAGATTATGTTAAAGCTCGTGTTAAAGAAAATCCAGAGAAATATTTCTTTCCCAACCAATTCGCTAATGAGAATAATCCTTTAGCACATTATCGATATACAGCAGAGGAAATAATTGAGGATACTGATGGTGAGATTGATGTGTTCGTTGCGGGACTCGGTACATCAGGAACTTTAATGGGAGTCTCGAAACGACTAAAGGAACATAACCCAAATATTAAAATTATTGCTGTAGAACCTGAAGCAAACGCACCTGTTCAAGGGTTAAAGAACCTTGAAACCTCATATATACCAGATATATATGATGAATCCCAAATTGATGAAAAAGTATATATTAAAATGGAAGATGCTGAACATGCATCAAGAATGCTTTCTCTTCAAGAAGGAATTTTTACTGGAATAAGCTCCGGTGCTGCTATGCATGTAGCAATTCAAACTGTTAGAAAAATGAAATCAGGAACTGTAGTTGTTTTATTACCCGATGGTGGTGAGAAATATATTAGTCATCCAATATTCTATCCTGAAAAATGCTTAGAATGTACGAAAAAATGTAAAATTATGACCTTATGGGATGATAAATATATAGCTTCCATAGCAGAGTGGTGGGAATCTAATGAATCTAATGAATAATTGGATCCATAATTTTAATTCTATATGCTCTTGATATTCTTGATTTTCAGCCACATTTCTAATAGGGTGAAAACTATTAACCCAATTAAGCACAGTATTGCTCCAATAAGGAATGCCCATTGATAAGCAAAAACTTCACTTTTTCCTTCATTTATAAGAATATTAATTAAAGGGCCGCTAATTAATGTACTCGCCGAACCCCAAGAAAGGAAAAAAGTTGTATTATAAATGGCAAATAGTTTACCTCTTTTTTTTGCAGGAATTAAAGTTGAGGCAATAGCATATGAGGAAGCATATATAATAACCTCTGCGGCTCCAAGTAAAAATCCCCCAACAAAAATAAGTTCTAAGCTCATTGTAGTTGCAGTAATTATTAAGGCGATAATCCCAATAGAAGTTCCAAGAATTAATGTACGAGAGTGACCAAATTTCTTACTTAAATATCCCGCTGTGAATCCAATTATCATTACTGCCACTGAACGTGTATTTGCTATAAAACTTAGCATAATACTATCTACATCAAGTCCTGTATCCAGACTAAGATATTGAGAATAAGGTACAGCAATAGAATTCCTCCCAAAATTAATGAAAATTAAAGCTACAATGAACATGACGAAAAAAGATAGATAATCCCGATTATCTTCATTGTTGAGTGAAGAAGTCTCTTCAGTAACTACTTCTGGATCAACACCACCCTCAGGAGTATATAGCATAGGAATAGATGAAATAAACATTACAGCTGATGCTATGAAAAATAATGGCCCATTTCTAAACCCTAAACCAGAATCATATAATAATCCCCCTATAAAGATTCCAATTATGCGACCTAAACCGCCTAAACTCGTTAATTGTCCCATTAATTTACTCCGTTTTTCAGAAGGGTATAGATCACTAATAAGAGCACTCCAACCAATATTAGACATTGACCAAAACATCTCAACGCAACTAAGACCAATAATTATTACATAACCTGCAAGATGTAGATTAGTGTAAGTAAAATGTATTGCCCAAATAGTTGTAGTTCCAATACCTGCTAACAATTCCCCACATATTATTAATGTTCGACGACGTTGGATTTTATCACTTATTGGACCCCAAACAAAATTTTGAAATATCACACTCATTACCATGGGTAGTGTAGCATATAGAGTCGTCTCCCAGGGTGATAAATTTAAAAATTCTTTTAAGTAGATTGATAGAAATGTGTAAAACATACCTCTTCTAAACATTGCAAGCATTTGAAAGGAAGAAAGACCAAAAAATATTTGAATTTTTGATCTTCCTGGCTCCCTACTTAACAATTTTTCCATCTGAGATAAGCTAACTTTAATTAAATATCTAAAAGAAAGGTATTTTCTAAATATTCGCAAATTTATCTCTTAGAGAAAAAGAATTAAAGAGACTCTATTATAATGTCTTTTTCTTTTCAAAATTTCTAAGAATTGCCTCTAAAAGCTTCCGCATTTTTGAGGTATCTGGAATTCTTTCCAATTGTTCTGAATATAGCGGATAATATTTATGTAATGTATCGAGTAATTCAATCCAAGATTTTTGAGATTCAGACTTACTAGGAATTTGTTTCTTTAATTGAAATAGAACCCTCTTTTCTTTTTTAGTCTTTAAATTTCTAAGAAATGATTTTGTGACGATAATTCTAAAATTGGAATATTCATCAGGTCTAAAATTAGCCAAAGAATAGTTCATATTATCATCAGAAAAAGGTAAAATTCTTATTTTTTTATCCTCAGGCTCGTCTGGATTTTTTACTAAGGATATTTCTATATCAGTTTTATTAAAGTCCTCTAAAATAAGATATAATTCTCCGGGCGTTATTTTCGTAGCTAATTCAATTTCATTGGCTATTTCAGATATAGGTACATAGAAATCAGGATTTTTCTCTGGATTTTCCAT
>JBHLNR010000167.1:0-7676 GCA_048941385.1 Promethearchaeota archaeon | reverse complement strand
GTCTTCCCACTTCCTGTTTTGGCTTGAGCCATTATATTTTTGCCCTTTAAAATTAAAGGAATGGCTTTTTTTTGAACAGGTGTCGGGGTGTGTATATTTAAATTCCGTAATGCGTTAACGTTATGATCGTTAATACCTAATTCTTTAAAATTCAGTTTATTTCACAAAAAAATTTATCGTTTTTTCACACAATTTCAATAAAGAAAATGATTCTTTAAAGAAAAAGCTTTCTATATTTCATTTTCTATTTATTTTTTGATTTTTGATTGGCTATAGGAATCATAATGATAAAATTACTTCCTTTTGTATAATCATTTTCAACTTTATCCTCAATCCAGATTTTACCATTATATCCTTTAATTATCTTTTTAACTAATGATAATCCAATCCCCATACCTTTTGATCCTTTGAGCTCTCTATTACCTGGCTTAAAAATCATTTCCTTCCGATCATCAGGAATGCCTATTCCATTATCGATAAACTCGATTTTTACAAATTTTCCCTGAGGTAAAGTTTCGAGTGAAGTTTTAATAAGTACTTCTACAGAATAGTTTTCATTATATTTTATACTATTAATTAGGATATTGTCAAATACTTCACGTAAAAGTTGGTTAGCATTTACTTTTAAATTTACTCCATTGCAATCTAACTGAATTTTAATTTCTCTATCTTTAAATGAGTTTTTAATAAATTCAATGGAATTATTTAATAGGCTATTGATCATAATAGCTTCAAGAGGTTCTAAATGTTCTTCAAGTTCAGAGAGTATATGTACATTTGAAACTAATTTTGCTCCCCTATCGATTTGATTCCGAATTATTTCTGTAATACTCTTTATATTTTTTGATTGCTCACTTTCACCACAATAATAAGGTATAAGCTCTGCTGAGGAGTTAATAACTGCTAAAATATTACTCATATCATGTACAAATAAATCTTTATAAAATTGTGCTCGATTATATGCTTTCCGATATTTTTCTTCTGATTCTTTTAAATTTTTTTCTGCTTGTTTACGTTTGGTGATGTTTCTTGATAAGCCTAGTATCCCCTTTGCTTTTCCATTATCATCACGTAAAAAGGTAAATCTTATTTCAACATCGATGATCGAACCATTTTTATGTACTTGTTCAACTTCAAATATTCGAATACGATTTAGATCCTTGAGTTTCCTCCGTTCATTTCTTAACTCCTCTTTATATGCATTTAACGCAATTTTCAACGAGGAAGGTACATTATAGTCCATTAAACTCAAGTTCCTCATTTCTTCATAAGAATATCCAAGTATATTAGGAACACGTGTATCATTGTAGATTAAATTCAAATTCATATCAAATATAAAGAGATTTTCATCAGCATTTTGAGATATTAAACGATACCTTTCTTCTGATTGCCTTAATTTTTCTTCAGCTATTTTGCGTTGAGTTATATCCCTTGAAATAACTATAGCTTTCAATTCCTCATCACTATCCATAAAAGTCTTACCTTTTCCTTCAAACCACACCCAATGTCCTCCTTTATGTTTGATTCGAAATTCAGATTCACCACTTCCCTGCTTGAAACCTTCTAATAATTTTAATGTTGTCTTTGAGAGATCATCAGGATGAACATATTTTAAAACTGATTTCCCTAAAAGATCTTTATTAGTATAGCCTAAAATCTGCCGAAAAGCATTTTCATTTATATATTCATATTTGAACCGCTTATTTACCACAAGAATTAAATCATAAGCAGTTTCTGAAATTAATCGATATTTTTCTTCAGATTCTTTTAATTTAAGTTCTGCTATTTTCCTTTGGTTTATATCTCTCGCAATTGATAAAATCTTTTTTTCTCCAATACTATTATGAAAAATCTTTCCGGCAAATTCATACCATTTATAATTGCCATCCTTATCTTTAAATCTAGCTTGATATGAACCTTCTCCTTTTTTTAAGTTTTTCACAGTTGAACGAATTGCATGTCTTCGATCTTCAGGATGAAGAAAAGGTAGATGGGTTTTACCTCTTAAGTCCTTAATTGAATAACCTAATAAACGCTTGTGTACATTTTCATTGATGTATTCAAATTCAAACCTTTCATTTAAGACTCTAATCAAATCATTTGCATTTTCAGAGATTAATCGATACATCTCTTCAGATTCTTTTAATTTTTTTTCCATACCCTTTCTTTCTGTTATCTCTCTGGAAATTAGAAGAGTCTTTAATTTATTATTAACGTCAATAAATCTCTTTCCTTTGACTTCAACCCAGATATAATGTCCATTCGCATGTCTTATTCTAAATTCTATTTTTCCTTCTCCCTTTCTACTTGCTTTTTTATAATATTCAAGTACACGCTCAATATCCTCAGGATGAATTAAATTGTAAGATGCTGTACCTATCAATTTATCTTTTGAATATCCTAAATGTTTTCTATGAAACTCTTCATTTATATATTCAAATTTAAGGTTTTTATCTAATACAGCGATAAAGTCATTAACATTCTCGGTAATTAATGCATATCTTTCATTAAATTCTTTAAGTTTTTTTTTCAGCGTTTTTTGTTCTACAAAAAGTCTCCTAAATCTCTCTTCTACTTCAAGGCTAGTATTTTTTTCCATCTCTAAATCTCATGTAATTACATAGTTATTTTTATCTCAGATAAACTATTTCCTTCAAAACTTTTTCTTTAAAACCATTAAAGAATTAGGTATTGCTATACAAGTTCTTACAGGCAATCTTCACATTTCTTTATAATATTCTTCTAAATATCTGATAAACCAGACTTTTTTATATTTTACTTTTCCGAAAGCTTGAATTATATTAAAAAAGAATTTATTAGAGCTATTTTACAATTTAATTTTAAAAATAAAAGTAACAATTAAAAAAAAATACGTGTAATTGCTTCGCTCAATTTTCTATTTCCTAATATTAAAAAACATGAAGTGAGATTATATATAAAGATAAATCAAATTGAAAAAGAGATTACAATTTTAAGGTATTTAAAATGAAAGAGCTCTTAAAATATTTTGATATTTCTAATAATGCTATTAAAATATATCTTGAAGGAGTAGGGAAATTTCCTTTAACATTATCAGAAATTCATAAAATTATGCCAAAATCTTCGGATAATGAAGCAAAGAAATATGTTGATGAACTTATAGACAAAAAGTTAGTTCTATTAATAAACCCCAAATATTCTGATATTTTTCCTCATTACATTTTTCTTCCTCCTTTTGCAGCTATAATTAATGCTTTATCAATTGCTAATGAAATTCCAGAAGATGAAAAAGGAGAATTAACTAGAAAAGGATCATCTATAGAAAAATTCCAAGATACTGTTCTTCAAGATATTGAAGCAATAAGCCAAGATTTAATAGAAATAATATCTAATCAAACAGCTAATAATCAAACAGCCGAAATTTTATCAGAAGTCGAGAAAAATGTGAAAAAGTTCTCTCAGGTTTTACTAACAGAAGTGAATGAATTAATTGCTAAATTAAAAGAAAAATCTATAGTAAACGAGATTGATATTGAGCGCGTTATGAGATCTATAACTCAGAAAATTGGAGAATCTGAAGAGATTATATCAAATATGTTTGTTCAATTTAGAGATATCATAAATGAAATGGGTTCACCAAATACGGGTTCTCTGGTTGAATCATTTAAAACATTTATAAGACGATTGGGTGATTCTATTGATAAAAGAAGCAATCAAATCTTTCAGAATCCTAGCTCTTCCTCTTTAATTAATCTACAAATGGTTGAACAATCATTGTTCAATATCTTAACAGATTATATTAGTAAAGATCAAGCTTCAGTGGACAGATTGCTCCCTCTTTATAATATTGAAAAAACACGTGAGATTATCTCTCTTTTATTTAAAAACTCTAAAGATAGTTTACTCATTATAGTACCAAGTTTAGAGGATTTTATGCCCTTGGAGGAATTTGATTTGAATTATTCTGATGCTGAATCTGAACCTTCATCAACAGTATTAAAGAAACCTGTTTTACCATCCACTTCGAAACCTACCATAAGTAAAAAACTGAAAAAGGAATTAGAAGATAAAATTGATTTTACAGCAAAACGAGTAGCAGATCTTAAAGGTTATGAACTGAGTCATGATGTTGCAGACATTTTGGCAAAAGTTTCAGAAATTAATCCTGAATCTCTCATTATCGAGAATGTTCAAGGTTGGTTAAATAGATTATTAGTTATAAGAAAATATCTCGATCAAAACACTCAATATTTAATACTAGATGATATTGAGAAATGGAAAAAGGATTATTTAAAAATTAAAAAAAAAGAAGAGCCAGAGCAAATTGATGAGAAAACCCCTAAAGAGGGAATAGACAATAGAATTACTAGTTCTACTGGATTAGATATAAAAATAGTTTCTTCAGAACCTCATAATAACAAACACGTTAGAGCTCTGAAGAATAAAGCTATTGATTATTTAAGACTTAAGAATAATAGCTTACTAGCCATTATTGGGGATAATACATATTTAGCTTATGCGGTTTGTCAAAAAACTAAAGGAGAATCTAAATACGAAATAACTGGATTTATAACATCTTTTAAACCAATAATAGATTTAATTCAACCACATATTCTAAAATTTGTTAAAGAAGCGAAGCCAACTAGAGAAATACAAATTAATGTGGGATTTAACCAGATTATTGAAAATATAAATGATTATAGTGGAAAGAAAATATCAAAAATATTAAAGAACCTTCTAAATGTGGCTTTTGAAAAAGATGGGATTAGTCTTAATATTTTGGAATTTAAGCTGTTGATTAGTAAATTAGAAAAGTTACTTTATCCATTAGAAGACAATTTGAAGACATTTGTTATTGAAGAACTCAATAAATTAAATAGAGAATTTTCTACGTTAGAGTTAGTTTTTCCCCCTGAATTTAGGCCTCCTATTATTGTTGATGATCCAAATGAAAAATTAGAACAAGAGCTCAAGCTCAATGATAAAGAAATAGAACTGTTGGATTCTGAAAAAGTGAATAACCTTTTTGATCTCTTTTTTGAAAAAATACATGACCTTAAGGGTGTAGAGATAGGGGACCAAATTGATAAATTCATTGAAGTTATTTTAAGATTACAAGGGTATTCGCAAATATTGGAATGGAAGAAGGATTTAGCTAAATTTGAAACAACATTGGATGAACCACTTAAAGAGAAAATTAAGACTGATTTTCTTAATTGGAAAATGGGAATTTTAAGGCCAAATAATTTAAAGGAAGAAACTAGTTCCAATAGTCATGTTGATTTAACACCTCAGAAAGATTATATGGCTGAAATTGAAAAAGAATATATAAGTCCGGGATTATCACAATCACAGTATCAATCTGATGAGTTTATTCCCTCTGAGTCTTTAGATAATATTGATCCTTCTCAGAAAATGAAAGAATTGTTTGAGGATATTGAACAGAATTTCACAGAATTAAATGGAGTTGAAATTAGTAAGAAAATACAAAATATCGTCGATTTAATCTTAGAAACTGAAGGATATTCAATGGAACTAAAAAATATTAAAGATTGGATCAGTAAACTTAAAAAAATTAGAAATCCTCTTGAAGAGGAAATAAAAGAGGACTTTGTTTTAGCATTCTTCAACTGGAAAGAAAAATATTCAAAAGGAGATACAGAAATACAATCATTAAATTTTGGCTCTACAATTGAAAGTTCATCAGATATCGATGAAGGAAATGTTGTTGGGAAGGATAATTTAAATGAAAAAATTGATATTTTAATTCAAACTATCAACACTTCTACGGGTTCTGAACTTTCAAGGGGATTACAAGACATATCAGATATAGTGCTACCTTCATATGGAGCCGTAGCTGCAAATGCATTGAGACAATGGATAAGTAAGTTAAGATCCATTAGAGATCTCTTAGAAGATGAAATTAGGCAAGAATTTCTTGATGAATTAGAAAAATGGAAAGTTAAATTTGCATAAATAATCTATGCTATTCCAAACCTATTACATTTCCATTTGAATCAGTTTTAAAAATACCTTTTGAAGTGTCAAGTAATACAAATTTATTGCCCCAAGGATCCATAAGTATTGCACATTTACCTATTGGAATATCAAATGGTTCCTTCACAATGGTTCCTCCCGCTTCAATAAAACGTTTTGCTGCAAGTTCAACAGATTTAACTTTTATATCTGTTTCAGGTTCATCTTGCTCTGTATGAATAACTAATTCTGCTTCACTTTCAGGAATCTCTAAGCCTATACTCGATTCCTTCCTCCAAATCAACTTATGACCAAGTTTATCTCTATAAAATTTTAAACCATCGGTTAAATTAGAAACAGGAATTCTAATGCAATCTACTTTACGAAATAGACCCTCTTTATCTGAACGATTCACCATAAGCTTAAAATGTTATTCACGATTTTAAATTTTCTTATGAATCTTAAGAAAAAACTACTTGTTCAGCAAAATCATTAATTTTTGCTAATTTTCTATTAATGAATATTCTGACTTTTTCAGATGTAATTTTCGGATTGTTCATAAATAACTCTTGGACAATAATGTGACATTTTTTTCCGGTTCTTGCTAATTTCTCATGAATTGGATTATTTTCATCAAAAAACGGAATAGGAAATATAAAGGGTCTTTTATGGATATGTCTTGAACTTTTTATTTGTTTTATTCTATTTGATAAACTAGGAGCATTTAAAATTGCTGATAAATAATAGGCTTCTTCTTCTGAACTAGAAGAGTAATAATAATTTTCAGATCCAACAATAATTTTTTGTTCTTCATTATTAATAACAGCTGCTTTTAAGTTAGAGCCACTTGCGTTGTAAACTATAAGATAAGATTTATTATTGATTTGCTTTTGTAGTTTATTCCAATAGTTCAAATTATCATAGAGTGTATTAATTTTACTTGTTTCTTTTTTATTAGTTTGGTAAAGACTGTTCATTTCATTGTAAAAACTCTGAGCTTTGGGATGATGTTGTAGATAGTCAAGATCAAAAGTAAATTTAGTATTAATTGGCAAAAAAACATCCTTTAAACTATTTAAATGAAATGGGAAAAGATGCATGTTCAAAAATGTTTTAAAATGAAATTGTTCCTCGATTTCTTTATTCTCAAATGGAAAAAACCATTTTTCCTTCGCTCTTGATAAGATATCAGGGTCTGAATCAATTATAAGATATCCATTTTTTTTTTCTCTAATTTGAAAGAAAATAAGAGTTCTTGGGACCAATGTTGCTCCCTGATAAAATTTCTTTTTATATGGGCTATTCTCTAAGTTATTTAATAACTTCAATTCACGAACTGGTAAAATTAATTTAGCACCATCGTCATCAATTTGTAAACTTGAATATTTTGTTTCTTTAATCACCTTCAATTCACTATTAAAGATCTTTGTGTTAATTGGATATCGCTTTGTAATTGAAATGTTATTATCTTTACTAACATATTCTGCTTTTAAACAAATGTGGTCTACATTAAAAAAATAAGTTTCTGGAAAGTCCCAAATTTCCAAATTTGTATTAAATATCTTGAAAGCTCGAAATTTATAACAATGATCCCCGTTTAACACACTTTTAGGCATAACGAAAAATATTTTACCCTTCTTTTTCAAGAAGTAAGAAGGAATTGCATAGAAGAAAATTGCTGCCAGTTCTATATGTGTTATGTATTGACTTTTTGGTTTAAT
>JBHLNR010000019.1:0-33376 GCA_048941385.1 Promethearchaeota archaeon | reverse complement strand
ACCATAAAAACATTATTCTCGAAAAGGTTGGAGGTTCAACTTGTGATTTAGGAAATCCTGTAGATTATTGGCCCCCTGAAAGATTTGTTGGCACAAAGATTTGTGAAATATATAACTTCTCTTCTAAAACTTTGTTGAACGATGAAGCGGTTGGAGGATTAATTTTAGCATTAGAATTTTTTACTGAAATCGAATTTGACTTTAATATTTTTAGTAATATAAAAAATTCTAATCCAGATAAACCAATTATTACAATATTGATTCAGGCGGAGCATGAAGGTGCAAAAAGAGTTATTAAAACAGCTTCTGAATTAAAGATACCTGTTTTTGAAAATGAGGTTGAGCGAGCAGTTAGAGGATTTAGACTACTTTATGATTGGCATTCAAAAATAAAAAGAAAATAAAAATGAATCTTAAAAAATGTCTTTGAATTCTTCAGGAATTTCTGTAGATTCATCCATTAATGAAAGAACATAAATTGATTCTTCGCATTTACATTCTTTCCCTTCAAACAAATAAAACTTAAACTGATTTTTCCAATTACAGATTTGAATATTGTCAATTTCAGCAATTTCCCCACATACACAATAAATTGCGAGTGTTTCTGAATAATTAGGAATAATTGTTTTAAAATCATTTGGAGATTTAGAAAATTCACATTCATTTAATAATTCATTAATTTTATCTGCTTGCGTATCTTTTAATGTTGGAACAAAATAATCAATAATTCCATTACTTCCTTTCATTTCAGTTAATATTATAAAATTTTTTTCCGGTTTTTCTATTCGTTTCTCAGGAGCAATATCTTGTTGGTAACGTTTTAGATTTTCAGGAATAGGAATTGGTTCCATATCCGGGGGATAATCGAATGTAAAAAAATACTGCATAAATCCTCTTATACTTCTCTGGTTTAGTAAATTCAAGTTCTCATAATCTCTACTGAAAAGAGTAAATTTAATTAGTTGAAGCGGTACTTCTAACTCTAGAAGTCGAGATCTAATATTACTTAATAATTCTCCTGCAAAACTTTTTAGGATCATAATGTCATCTCTATTTTCAGTATAGATCTCATTTTTATTTTGTTCTTTAAATTGAAACCATTTTTTTACTATACTTCCCCTTATTAACTGTGGAAGTAAACACACCAGACATAAGATAGGAAAGAAGACAAAATAAAGATTTGCAAATATTGGGAAAATAGTAAGAAGTGTTAGGATTACAAATATAGGTAAAGTTATATATAAAGTTAATCTTCTTAAGCGTTTATTTACATTAGTTTTAATACCTTTACTTACAGCATATTCTTCGGCTTTATTATTTACATTTTGAATTATACTAACTATGTTTTTTGATTCAAATGATTGTTTTAATAATTTCTCTTCTTCTCTTTCAATCTGAAGGTCATTCATATATGTTGTTAATCTCTCAATATTTTGCCCCATAATCCGTTCCTTGTAAATAAATTCTAAAGTATCTTCAGAAAAGAAATCAAGAAAACGAACGATAAATAGTTTCTTTTCAATTTCTTGAATATCTGTTGGATTTAAGCCTAAAGCTTCTTGAATAACTTGACCTTGAGTTTTTCTAGCTGGTTTCTCTTTTTGTCTTTTCTTTTTCAATTCTTCTTGGTTATCACTTTCTTCTTTTTCTACATCACTCATAATCTTTACAATACATCGATTGTTAAATATAAAAAAAGTAATATACGGCAGATAATTAACTTTTTTAAAAATTATTGCAATGAGAGATAACTACTATAATATTCCAAAATATTTCTAATTCTTTGGTAATAAAACTTTTTCATATCTTTCTACTATGTAGTAAAGCATTTTTGAGTAAAAGTTAATAAAATATAAAAACAACCCTTTAAAAGATAGTTATTCTTATTTATAATAAGGAATATAATAAAACCAAGTGTAGAGATTATGGATACTGAAAAAGTCAAAATCATCATTGATAAGATTCGACCTCAACTCCAAATGGATGGAGGAGATGTAGAACTTGTTAGTGTAGAAGAAGATGGAACTGTTAAAGTTCGGCTAATGGGACACTGTGCTGGATGTCCAATGAGCCAACAGACAGTGAAATTTGGAATTGAACGAGCTCTAAAAACTCACATTCCAGAAGTTAAAGAAGTAGTAAGTGTTCCCTTTTAATCCTCAATAAAATCCATATTTTTTATTTCCACCTTTTTTAAACTCAGCCTAAACTATTAAAAGTCTATAATATAATAAGAGATCTTATTCGATGATACTATGGAACCAAAAAAATTTCTTGAAGAATTGAATACTGTACGAGAACTGATGACAAAAGAAATGTATATTGATGCTTTAAAAATATTAGAAAAGTTGAAAAAAAGTGATAAAGAAATCAATCAGGATCATAACTATACCTTAATACATCAACTTTATCAACTTGATTCAAACTGCAAATCAGCTCTTAATCAACAATTAATACAAAATTATCTCGAAAATGTTTTAAACAAAAGAAAGACAATCACATTCAGAGATCTCAATCGAAATCTAAGAGATAAAGGAATTTTAGACATTGATGAAGATGTTTTAAGAAAAGAAGTTGAACTATTAATCTTGAGGAATAGATTACATTGTAGGATTGATAAAGAAACCATAATAAAGTAATTATTCTTTGAAAAATTGTTGGTTTTTTAAATCTATTTTCAAATTAACATTTAAATTAATAGTAAGTTGTTATTATTTGATTATAGATCCTGTTGAAAAGGCAATAAGTATAAAAATAGTCTATTTTGGACCAGCTTTATCTGGAAAAACAACTTCGATAAAAAATTTATTTGCTCATTTTGGAAAGGAAGAAAAGATACTTAGCATTGAAAGCACAGTAAATCGAACTCTTTTTTTCGATTATGGAGTAATTTCCTTTCAGAATCAAGATTGGATCCTTAAAATTAGTGTTTATACTACTACTGGCCAAAATTTCTATTTAATAACTAGGCCAATCACATTAAAGGCTGTAGATGGAATAATATTTGTTCTTGACTCTCAAAAAGATGTTTATGAACGTAACATTATTTCATGGAGGGAATTAGTTTCTTATTTTGGAGAATCTCTTAATAATCTTCCAATTTTAGTTGCGTTCAATAAACAGGATTTACCTAATAAATTTACATCAACAAGATTTTTAAAACAGATTGAATACCATCAATACAATAGTATTGATTCGAGATATACTATTGCTATAAGTGGAGAGGGTGTTTTAGAATGTTTTGAAGATATTCTAAGGTTAATTCTTACAAAATATTATGATCATAAATTGATCTCAACAATTAATTAATAAATTTAATTAGAAAAAGCTTGCATTTGACACAGGGGACTGAATTCTAATAGCCTGTTGGTTATTATCTTCTAATATTGAAATTAGGGCTGAAACATCTTGCTTAATCTCATATACAATTTCCTTTTCTTCATCCTTTTTCCAAAGGTTAAACCCATTTAAACTTGGTGAAGTCTCAAATAAGCCTTCTTGTAAGCCTAAGACCTTAATTGTGACTCCATGTAGATCCTCTTTTGAAATATTTTTTATCTTTAACTTGTATTTATCAATGTCAGAATCAATCGAAATTACCTTATAGGTTTTTTGGAATTTCGAAGAGACGCTATCAAATAAAGATGATGCTCCCGCGGTTCCTCCTGCAAATAAATCTACTTCAGCCTTCTCATCAACAATTGGCGTTGATGCAATTGCTATTGGAACCTCAAACCTAATCGGTTCTAAGCCATATTCAGGTTTCTTCTTACCAATAAACAATAAGCTCCATTGAGTATACGCTCCATATCTAAAGCCAAACTGTTCTTTTTCTGAGGGGGAATAAACAAAGTTGTAAGAGGGTTCAGCAATTTCAGGAACCTTCAATAAAAGAAAATCCTTTTCCAAATTCGTAGTTCGAACATCTCCAGCAATTGCAGGAGGTAGTTCATCAACCTTGCTACATGTTTGACCATATGCTTCACAATGGCATACCACATTTGCATCTTGTAATAACCTTACTTCAAGTTCCCTAAGTTCTTCTGAAGAAAAGTTTATTTTGATAGTTTCTCCTGGTTTATACACATCCTTGCTTAGCATAATATTTAACCCTGAGATTGAAAATGAAATGGGTTTTGGGACTTTTGTTTGAAGTCCTGTATCTTTTGCTTTTATTTCTATATCATGAGCTTTATTGATAACTAAATCATCTTCAGGATTGAGAGGGTTTGGTTGTCTTAAGATTAATTTTACATGATAATTTAAATTTCTATTTTTGATTGTAGGAACAACATTAGTTTTTATTAGAATAGACCTCTCTCGTATATATTCTCCTGCTTCAAAATGTCCTTTTGAAAAGATCTCCTCTCTTGAGACTTGAACTTCTTTAAGACAAGGGGGATTAGTTATTAATCTAATACCACTCCACAAAATATCAGTATCTTTTTCAAATTTAAATTGAGTTTTGATATTTAACTTGTCTCCAATGAATACAGAACCATTATTTAAATCAGTTAACTGTAGATTTACCAAGCCTAAACAGAATATTTGAAATTTTTTATATTAATTGTATAAAAGGATAGGTAAAAATAAAAACTTTTTATTATTAATTGTTAAGATTTGACGATATAGGAAAGCCTATTTTTTATTTAAGATTTTTTATCAAATTTGTTAACATTTTTATTTCCTTTCGTTTATTACATTTTTCTATGAAACGAAAATTTCGAATAGCAAAAGAGTATATAGTTTGAATTAATTACTATAATTATTATTACAAAAGTCACTAAAACGTTATAATAGAATGGAAGGAACTCTCGATAAGAATATTAAAGCTATACTTTTTGACTTGGATGGCACGCTACTTGATATTAAATTAGATAAATTTGTATCTCAATATATAAAACTCTTAGCTCAGAGTGTTGCTCATGTTATACCCCCAAACAAATTCATTCCTAGAATTTTAAAGGCATCACAGGCAGTAGAAAAGAATAATGGGAATGCATCAAATGAGGAAGTCTATGAAAATGTATTTTTTCCTTTAGAAGGACGTTCTCGTGAAGAAATTCAACCTCTTTTTGATAAATTCTATGAGGTGGAATTTTCTCAATTACGCCAATATGCATGTAGCAAACCAGAGGCACGAAAAGTGGTTCAAACCGCTTTTGATAAAGGATATGTTGTTGTAATAGCTACTACACCTCTGCTCCCAGAAACTGCTATAACACAACGTTTAGAATGGGCAGGAGTTGCTGACTTTCCATTTCATTTAATAACAACCTTAGAAAACAGTTATGCAACTAAGTCAGTGTCGAATTTATTATATTATGAGCAAATTATCAATAGAATTGGATTCCCTGCAGAAGCTTGTTTAATGGTTGGTGATGAAAATAAAGATTTAATATCTGCACGTCTAGGCATTCACACCTTTTTAGTAGAAAGTCCTTATACTGATTTTGATATCAATATTCCAGAACCTAAATACCGCGGTACTCTTGAAGATCTAAATAATTTAATTTTAAATTCGGACTGAAAATATAAAAGATCATTATTTATAAGAAGAAATTCTACTAATCCTTTTTTATAACTTCGGCCTTTTTCCAAGTGTACTGGAGTTTGCTCATGTTATAAATCGGATAAGGATTTTCTATTAATAATTTGCCCAAACATTTAGCACAGTAATAAATTTCCTTTGATCTATCTGTAAAAAAGCACATAAACAAATTTTCTTGCTTTAGACAGCCCTCGCATCTCATATTATCATTTTACAATCTACTAAAAGTGAATAAAAATTTTCTTATTAAAATCGCAATAAATTTTTATCTAAAATTTTCTTTGAATTTCTTCTTATATAGGTTAATATTAAATATAGATTCTAATATATTTTTATTTAAAAAATGTGAATTCTACTTCATAAAAGATGCATGAACTTATATTTTTCAGTATGTTTTTATTGGTTCTGATAAGATCACTTGGAATTATTGTATCTATGAATTTCTATTATGAATCAAAATCAAATACTTATATATTTTTTACAATCAGTTGGCTTTTCTGGGTTCTTGCAGGTATTATTGCTTTATTTTCTGGAATTACAATGGATCAAAAACTAGAGGACTTTTTATTATTAATAAACTATATACTTGGTCCGATTGCTATATTTTTTATTGGATCTGGACTTACCTCTTATTACCTTAAGATATCTTTTAAAAAGATTCAACTAACTTCGATTATCCTTATAATTTTTCCATTAATCATTGTATTTACCTTGGGCTTAGTTCCTGTTGCGTTATATAATCGTATCTTCCAATTTTTTGGAATTATAATAATCTTTTTATTACCATTTTTAAATTATGATACTTTCAAAAAAGAAATTGAAAAAAGTATTAGATGGTATTATTTGACTTGCTTTTCAATATTAATATACATACCATTAGCACTTTTAAGTATGTTTTCTTCTGTATTCTCTGGTTCATTTCAAAGTGAAAACATTACTATTATTACTGCAGCATACTCTTCTATTATCATAATGACCATTCTGATTATAGTTTTTATAATTCATGTAGAATACACTATATCTTATAAACAGAAGAATCAATTGAAAGATAAATATTCTCATAACTTAGGAAATATTATGCAAGTCATCAATAGTTCTTCAGATTTGATAAGTATGAGTGCTAATTTAACTGAACTAGATCGGGTAAATTTAAAATTAGTCCAATCAAAATGCAAAGAATCCGCTAAATTAATAAATGAGATAAGGGAGCTTTAGCAATTTGTCATATATAGAGCTCATATACAAAATATTGCTTAAATTTATATTTTGAAAATTTAACCTATTAAAAACTCAACAAAATTCTGATTACTTAAATTTAACAAATCTGTCATTTGATGAATAAAGAATAAATACAAATTTTTTTATGAATTGTATTAAAAATAAAAGAATATCTTCCCATTAAATTCCCCCTTAAAGCTAATAATCTCTAAGTTTAATAAATTGAATGATCTTGTATTTACATGTCTGGATCTAATCAATAAAAAAGTAAATAAGCTTCTAAGGTAATTAAAGAAATAAGAAAACTCAAGTGATTAAAATAGCCAAAATATTTCTAATCGATGACGATATAGACGTCATGATGCTTTTTGAACAGTTTCTGATTATTAAAGGGCATAAAGTAATTGGAAAGGCATATAATGGGGAGGAAGCAATCAAAATTTTTAAACAATTTCAAATAAAACCAGATGTTATACTGATGGACCATCGAATGCCCTTGAAGAATGGATTAGAGACGACAAAAGAAATATTAAAGTTAGATTCTGATTCGAATATAATTTTTGTGAGTGCTGATTATACAGCTAGAAATCAAGCATTTAAAGTAGGGGCTGTTGATTTTTTGGAGAAACCCATTGATCTTGATACTTTAGTATCAATAATTAAAAAATATTCACCAATTCAGAATAAAATTACTTAGGATTAGTGATAGCATTAATAATTTGATTAGTTTCCTCATATCTAAAACAATCAGTAGTATGATCATTCGTCATCCCTATAGCTTGCATGAAACTATAAATAATTGTTGGACCCACGAATTTAAAACCCCTCTTCTTGAGAGCTTTGCTAATTTCTTCTGATTTTTCTGTCTTAGAAGGTAATTCATCCAAAGTTTTAAATTTGTTAATAATTGGTGTATTATCAATGAATTTCCAGATAAATTTATCAAATGATCCTAATTCTTCCTGAATTTGTAATAGAGCCTTTGCATTTGAAATTACTGCCCCAATTTTTAGTTTATTTCGGATAATTTTAGTGTTATTAAGCAGTTCTTCGATTTTTTTCTCCCCATATTGTGCTATTTTCTTATAATCAAAATTATCGAAAGCCTTTCTGAAGTTTTCACGCTTTTGTAATATCGTATTCCAGCTTAGTCCTGCTTGAGCCCCTTCTAATATTAAAAATTCAAAAAGTATACGATCATCGTGAACAGGAACGCCCCATTCTCTATCATGATATTCTTTCATTTGTTGATTATAATTAGCCCAATTACATCTTTTTACCAAACTGTTCGCGCTCATAATTAAATATAGTTCATTTTAAAATCTAAAAAAATAGAAAAGAGTAAAAAAATATTTTTTGGCCGAAATTGTTAATCTGTATGAGCTGAAATAATCAAATCAGCAAATAATTTCATGTCATTTAATAACATATTCAATTTATCTTGAGAATCTCTATCTAAATCTCCACTCTTCATAACCAGTACAGATATAATATATTTAAAGATATGGAGCTCAATATCTTTTCCATCATCATTACGACCACTAAATTTAGCCGAATCTGACATAAAGATGTTTTCTCTCACCGTATTACACGCATTAATAAAATCTCTTAGGTCCCCTCTTAATGTTAATCCGCTGCTTACACCCTGAACATTATGAACAATTACATTACCTGAGATGTCTGCGATAATAACTCTAGCCTTAATCTCATCTAATTGCTTTTCTGCTTTTTCTACGTGTTCCTTTAATTCAGCATATTGAGAAATTAAAATATCTCGAAATACTTTTGCTAATTTATCTTGTTCATAAATACTTGTAAGCATGAAATCGAAATCGTAGTCTTTAAACATATCCAGAAAAATCTCTTTTGCATTTTTCACATTCGTATCAAGTAGTTCCTTCTGATAATCCTCAGTGTCATATTTATGTAGAAACAAAAAGATTTTGGGTTTTTCATTATTCTTTCGATACAAGTCTAGCAAATCAATGAAGTACTCCTTTGCTTGTTTAAAGTTTGCTGGATCATGGAGATCCACAATAGGAATAAGAATATCTGTTCCTCTGAAGATTTCTGGTTTTTCCATATATTCTTTTCGAAATTGTTCTTGGCCACCAAAATCAAATATTCCAACTTGTAAACCTAAGAATGGATGTCTTCGTGTTTCATATAATATTGTTGGTGCTAAACCTTTTGTGTCTTCAGCACTTTTAGCAGCAAAGGCTACCGAATATACGCTTGTTTTACCGCAACCTGATAAACCTACGAGTGAAATTTTCACTTTACTTCTACTCCTTTATTTTTACCTTTGTTTTCTAATAATTTTTTATAATATTTTATTTCATTTAACTTTTTTAATAAAAATTTAATTAGTTTTTTATCCATTTGGTGTGATTTTAAATGTTCTTGAAAAAATCTTACCAAAAATTTCGGTTGATGCTTCCACTAAAATATTAGCTATAAATGGTTCTCCCTCGATTATATCTACAGGATATCCTATTTCTATTGTTTCAAAAGGGAATAATTCCTTGATTGTTGTAATCCAAGGTCGTTTTTCAAATAGTTCCTCAACGGTTACTACACGTATTTTCAAATCTTCCAGCACATAACCAATAGTATTAGTTAAAGAGAGAGACAATATTTGTTCTTGTTCATTTAAAGATTTTGACACGCTCATAAATTTCCTTGTTCCAAGTGGAGGTTTAACAGAAACTTGATCAACTTCTGGTTTTGTTTCAATTCTAGCCTCTCCTTCTTCTACTATATCTCTCACTATAAAGACTTTTCTCTTTTGTATGTTATACTGTGCGACTTTTTTAAGCTTAGCTAAAAATAAAACGGCATTTAAATTAATGGCATTAAAGGGCTCTATCGTCAAATATCCCTTTTCTGCAGCATCTTCTATAATCTCTGTACCAATACCACTTCTAGCAAAGACTGTATTTCTCTTTGCCCCGCTACCTACTGAGCCAACTGATATATCTGCGTTTTCAGCAGTTAGATCTGTACAGAAATTACAGCTTGATGATTTAAATTTATCTAGCTGTTTAATAGTATATGACTTAACAGGTTCTGCTTCTGGATCATAGTATAAATGGAATTTTCCTTTGTTGATATCCATTTTTTGCACTTTTGATAAATCAATACCATCTTTTTCAAAAAAAGGATATATCGCTTCGGGTGCAAATGAATCCATACAAAATAGTCCTATGGAGAGAACGTGAGCACGCATAAAATATTTCAACATTCCAGTTGGACTATCAAACATTTTTTTCACAGCATCGATATTACATGGAGTGCCTACAAATGCTATTGACCTAAAATCCTGTCTAATAGCGTCCATTAATGCCTCTACAGTCTGAGAGTGACTATAAATGGATCCTGAAGATTTAATGGCATCTTCTTTACTTGTAATAATTTGAGCAACAGGGTGCCATGGGTTATTAGGATCTTTCATGGTAACAATCGCTGCATCAATTAAATGTTCGTCAAATAAATAACAAAGGATACTCGTCACAGTTCCTCCATCCTGACCTCCTATGACTTCAGGAATATTGGTATTTGCAACATATCCTGTTTTGAAATCCCCCATTAATATGTAGGGGTCAGTAATGGTTCGAGGACATTGATTATAGCATATTCCACAGCCAGTACATTTCCCTATAAGCTTTGGTTGAGCAGTAATATGATCCCATTCCAAAACAGGACAGACTGCAGCACAAGTTCCACATTCCGTACAAATACCCGTGCGAACAATCTCTTTCATTAACATACCAAAAGAATCTTTTTTCCCTTCAAGCTTTTTCTGAATATACTCAAAGGAATAATCATATTGAGTTTCGGTTTTTTCTGTATTATTCTCTGTCATGTTAATTTCCAGTAATCTCTATAATATGTTTCATTTATAGATATTAAACTAATTAAAATGAATGGATTTTTGTAAAAAAAGATTATTAATTAAGGAAAAAGAAATTTAATTTTTGAAATTTTAGTCAAAAAAGAAATCAAACTCAAACTTAATTTCCTTTTTCCAATTCAAGTCTTTCTTCTATTTTCTTTATGGCATTAGACACTCGAATTCTAACAACTCTGTGGAAATCATTCACTCTCTTGATTAGTGCACTAATAGCATGTTGATCACCATAATTCTCTAAAATTTTAATTAACCCTATTTTTACCTTGAAATCCTCATCTGGTTTATTTCCTAAATGCTCAATTAATCTTGCAATCTGCATATTCATAAGTCTTTTAATCTCATTCTCATCATCTTTTATTCTATACCAATTGTTTTGTACTATATTAAATATTGCATCAACAGCTACTTTCTTTATAAGCCAGTAAGAACTATCATCCTCTAAAATGTTGATTAATTTATGTATAGAATCTAAATCCCCTATTTTTCCTAATGCAATTATTGTATTTTTTCTAACATCTAAATTTCTTACATCTAATAAGTCAATTAAGGGTTGTACAAATTCTGGTTTGCCAATTTCTCCTAATATGAAAGCAACACTTTCTCGTATTGTGTTGTTATTTTTTTTCAAACTCGTATACAAATAATCATATGAGGCATCTTGATTACTCGAATAAATCCTTTTTATAGCATCCATGATATAGAGTTTCATATCTAAATCTGTATACTCAAAACTTATATCTTCTATATCCAAAATGTCTAAAAGTTCAGGGACTGCGGAAATATCCCCAATTTCACCTAATGCTTCAATAGAGGCAATACTAACTTCGTTATATATATTATCTAAATTAATTATTAGAAGATCCACGGCATTCTTCAGTTTCAATTTCCCACTTAAGATAATAGCATTTTTCTTTACTATAAAATCATCGAGTAGTAAAAGCTTAATAAGAGCATTCTCGATTTCCTCTCTAATTAATTCTAAAATCGTAATTATTGAGTTCAATAAATCTAAATCTTCTTCTTTTAGAATGTGCGTGATAACATTAAGTAGAATAGATTTATCTCTAATCAATTTAGATAAAATGTTTGGATATTTTGCTTTAATATAACTTAGATCCCCATAAGAGAGATTAATACTTGAAAGTTCGTACCCAATCAATTTTATTAATTCAGTCTTATGTTTGTTGGAAAATTGTTTTTTTTTTAATGAATTTAATAACACATCTACAAGATATTCAGGATTTAGACTTAATAATTGAGTTGTAACATAATCTCTAATTGATTTATCTTTACAATCTAATTCCTTTATATAAAGTTGAACTTCTGGATCTTGAAATCTAATCTGTTGGATTGCTTTTAATACTGACAATTTTATTTGATTATCAACTTGCTTCTGTTCTAATATCCAATTTAGCGGTTTTAATCCCTTTTCGTGTTTTAGTTTACCTATGGCTTTAGCAGCTTCACATTTTATTATAATTATTTCTTCAGAAATTAATAGACTTTCGAAGGTCTCATAACAATCATTTTGTAATTCAGAAACATCCTGACTTATTAATGCTAAATATTTTATCGCTTCTTTTCTTTTATTATTGTCTGCATCTGTTTCGATTATTTCCGTTAGCATACTTGCTGAATTCTTCACACCAAATTCTTTATTTCGTTCAAAGATTTCTTTTGGGTTTATTTTAGTTTTTAGCATTTAATAAGCCTTTAAGAATTTACAAATAGGTTATTTTTTCTGTGATTATTATCAAAATAGATCATATCTCTATAAAAATATTTCCTAAATACGACATAACGAGATATGAACATTTTAAAAATTAAAAACTTCTCTGAAAATATTTTCGAATACCATTATCTTTAAAATTTATGAATTATGAAATCCTCTATGTCAATTCGGAAATCAATTAATAATATTCGAGCAAGATTTTACAATTTTATAACGGATCTCAATGTTGTAAAAATATCAGTATTATGCGTAATGGTGGTGTATATTTATCTGTTAATAATTGGGGTCATCATAGCAGCTCTCGTTGATCCAGATGGATATACTATATGGGATAACTGGATTTCTGATCTCGGATCTTCTGACCATACTCCAGCTCCAATTTTATATGATATTGCATGTATAGTTGCGGGATCTATGACCATACCACTTACTTTCTATATGGAAAATCTACTTGCTCCATTACCTAAAAAAACAATATCACACGAACAACATTTCTCACGATTACGATTTCGATTAAGTAGTTTTGCGTTTTTGTTTAGTATAATCGGTAATCTTGGATATATTGGAGTTGGTATTTTTTCTGCAGACCGCGATTTCGAAAAATTATCTATTTTAGGAGTAAGTCCGCATGTGATTATGTCGTATCTAGCTTTTGGTGGGTTTACTTTCGGTGCTTTTTTTATGGGTTGGATTATTGTTTTATATATTACTCATATACCTAAAATTCTTGGTATATATGGAATCCTTGGACCTCTTATTACTGCTATACTGAATTTAATCGATGGTACTCCATTATTAGAGTGGTTATTACTTTTCTCAATATTGGCTTGGATAATTCCACTTTCATTAATTGTTCTCAACAAATCAGAAATGCGGAATTAGTAATAAAACCATTGGGTAATTTTCTTTTAAATTATCTTAGTTCCTTCTTTTCCTTTAAATTTTCCGAAACTCTAAATATTAATATTTATTACGCAATTTGATATATCTATAATTGATATTTTTGATTTTTTAATTTTCCAGATTTATATTAGAATGAGTGGAAAAATGGAAAACTCCGAAAAAATTGATGCGATTGCGGATGCAATTGAGCAATCAATGAAAAAAGGACATATTAGCACCCTAATATTATTAGCTCTGGAAAAAGGCCCATCTCATGGGTATAGTTTAATGCAAATAATAAAAGATGACACATATGGTGTATGGAATCCCACAGCATCTTCTTTATATCCTCATTTATCATCATTGACAGAAAAAGGATTGATTGAGTATACGACTGAAATGGAAGGAAAGAGAGAACGAAAAGTTTATGATATTACGCAAAAAGGAAAAAAAACCTTAAAGATGCTTATTGAACGACAACAAAATATGCGTAAATCACTCCTTTCTATGATAATGTCAACCATTGGAATTACGGATTCTAATATCCCTAATGATTTTGAGAGTCTCTTTGGTCCTGAATTGCTTGAAGATACAAGTTTAGTCGGTAAATCTAGTGATGAAAAACTTGAAATTCTCTCTAAAAGAAAAATGGTTATATCAAAAATCGTAAGTAAATTACAAAATCTTGTTGATGAAATTAACCAAAGAATTGAAAATATAAAGTCAGAGTGATTACTAGGCTACAATATTAAGAAGTAATAATATTATTAATCCTAATGCAGCCAAACCAGAGAATCCTAAAATACCTAATAATACCTCATAAACCACTTTGATATTCATTTTCTTTGCGTTAGTTCACCCTTAACATTTAATTAATTTTCCATTACTAGTATATAAAACTATATATTTAAAAGTTATGATTATATTAACTTTCATTTAATTCTTAAGCATCTTTTTTTAAAAAAATTTTGTAATATATATTTATATATATACAACAAGATTTATATGCGCATAATTTATATATTTATTAATGATATATCCGGATCCGACATATCCCCCTCCGATATAAAATCGGTGAAATCAAGCTTGAAAGTATTATTGACTGGAGCATTTGGAAATGTAGGTTTAAGTACTTTAAAAGAACTATTAAAAAAGAATTATGAAATAAGAATTTTTGATATCAAAAATAAACGAAATAATCATCTTTCTCATAAATTTAAAGAACAGGTAGAAATATATTGGGGGGATATAAGAAACCCAAAAGATGTAGAATTAGCAATCTATGGTTGCGATATAGTTATTCATGTTGCTGCGATAATTCCTCCTCTTGCTGATAAAAAACCTAAATTTGCTGAAGCAGTTAATATTGGAGGCACTTCAAATATCATTGAAGCTATGAAAATTCAACCAAAAAAACCAAAACTCATATTTACTTCATCCGTCGCAATATATGGAGATAGAATTGATGAACCTCTAATTCATCCAAATGATCCTATAAATCCTAATGATGACGATGAGTATGCAAAACAAAAAGTAAAATGTGAAGAGCTCATCAGGAGTTCAGGTTTAGATTGGGTAATATGTCGCTTGACTTATATTGTATCTATCAATAAACTTCATATGGATCCGTTAATGTTTGAAATGCCCTTAAACACTTCTATAGAAATATGTGATACCAAGGATGTTGGTTATGCATTAGCAAATGCAGTAGAAAATGAAGAAGTTTGGGGTGAAACGTTGCATATAGCAGGTGGACCCAGATGTCGGATTTCTTACAAAGAATATCTTAAAGAAATGTTAGATATTTTTGGAATAGGAGCTGAGGAGTTACCAATAGAAGCATTTAGTACAAGAGGATTTCATTGTGGTTTCATGACTACAGATAAAAGTCAAACACTTTTACAATACCAACGTCATACAATTGATGATTATTTTGACGCTGTAAGGAAAAAAGTCGCAATTTCGCATTTTTTCATGACTATGGTTAGACCCTTGGCTCGTAAATATCTATTATACAAATCTCATTATTACAGAGAATACTTGAGAGATAAATACCTAAATATTTCAAGACATACTTAGAATCATCTAAAGAAATATATTTTTGTAATATTTCTTTTGTTAAGTTATTAAAAATTTCACCTTTGTGTCGTATTTTCAATATTTTTTGTTAGAAATCGATCATAACAGCATCTACCCTTAACATTTTCAGAAATCCAATATTCCATTATCTTCATTCTGAGCAAAAATGTTTTGATGTTGTTACCCTTTTAGAAAAAATTGTATATATGGATAAACAGTAAGAATTAAAAATATTGAAAATGAATAAATTTTAAAAAAAAACATTTAAAATTGATCTTTACAAAAAGATCAATATTAGAACTTAAGAATCATCCCATAAACATCTAAGAAATTTAAAAACATACAGTTTTGTACAAAAATTAAGAGGTGGATGTGTAAAAGTAGATGAAGAATGTAGAAAATCATCGGATTGGATACTATGCTTGTCAATGAGGTGTAAATATCAGAACTAAAGTAGATTGCGATGAATTAACTGAATATGTTAAGAGTCTTGGAGATGAAATTTTAATATCAAAGAAGAACCCATTTCTATGAACTGATAATGCTCAAAACGAAATTATTGAGGATATCAAGGAAAAGAATTTAAATAGAATTGTAGCGTCTGCTTGAACTCCCCGTACACATGAAGTGATTTACAGAGGTACTATTGCTAAAACCGATTTAAATCCTTACTACTTCCAAATGGTAAATGTACGTGAACATTGTTCTTGGTGTACAGATACTAAAGAAGAAGCCACAGAAAAAGCAAAAATATTAGTAAAAAGTGGCATTGAAAGAGCTAAACGATTAGAACCTGTGCCTATAAAATCTGTTCCTGTTACGAAAGCTAGTTTGGTTGTTGGAGGGGGGATAGGAGGTATGAACGCCGCACTTGATCTTGCTAATCAAGGAATCAAAGTATATTTAGTTGAACAAAAGACTACAATAGGAGGAAGAATGTCTCAATTAGACAGAACCTTTCCTACAGACGACTGTGCGATATGAATTTGTGGACCTAAAATGTTAGAAGTCAATAGAAATGAAAATATTGAACTACTAACATATAGTGAAGTAAAAAAAGTCGAGGGTTATGTAGGCAATTATAAAGTAACAGTTGAGAAAAAACCAAGATATACAACAGATGAATGTAATGGGTGTGGAGCTTGTGCTGAAGTCTGCCCAGTTTACACAACGAATTATTTTGATGAACACCTAGGAGCACGAAGAGCAATTGATATTCCATTTGGTCAGGCAGTACCATTTCTCTATGACATTGACAGAAATGCATGTGTAGAATGCTTTTCATGCGTTGATGCCTGCGAATTGGATGCTATTAACTTTAGTCAGGAACCAGAAGAAGTTAATCTTGAGGTAGGCACAATTATTATTGCAACTGGTTGGGATATTCATGAGCCTTTTGGTGAATATGGATATGGAGAAATCGAAAATGTTATAACTCAAGCCCAATTAGAACGAATTTTAGCCCCTAATGGGCCCCTTGAAGGCCATGTACACCGAATTTCAGATGATAAGAAACCGAAGGAAATTGTTTTTATTCAATGTGTTGGCAGTAGAGAAACAGAAAGAACATATTGTAGCGGAGTGTGTTGTATGCTTGCCTTAAAGAATGGTCGATTGCTCCTAGAAGAATTTCCTGATGCCAATATTACAATCTGCTATATTGATATAAGAACTCCTGAAAAAGGGTTTGAAGAATATTATGAACGGGCAAAGGATGCGGGTATCAGAATGATTCGTGGTAAAGTAGGTGAAATATTTGAAGATCCAGAAACTAAAAATGTAAAAGTTCGATTGTATTCAACATTAACGGATAAGATTGTGAGAATTGATGCGGATTTAGTCGTGTTATCCACGGCAGCACTTCCTTCAAAAGGCACTCAACAAATTGTCGAGGTTTTAAATCTTGATACGAATACTTATGGTTTTCTTACTGAATCACATTTCGGTTTAATGCCTCAAGAAACTAAGTCGAAAGGCATATTTATAGCGGGATTTGCTCAAGGACCAAAGAACATTTCTTATTCGGTTTCTCAGGCGAGAGCTGCTGCCAGTAAAGTAGCAGAATTAACAGCACCTGGAGAAATCGATATTGAACTAATTACTGCAGAGGTCGATAGTGAATTCTGTATTTCTTGTAGACGTTGTGAAAAGGAGTGCCCGAAAAATGCCATCAAGATTGAGGAAGAAATCGGAGCGTTTATAGATGAGATTAATTGCGACGGATGTGGTATTTGTGCTACATGTTGTCCCACTCAGGCAATTGATATAAGATACTATCGAGATCATCAATTATTTGCTGAAATTGATGGAATATTAGGAGGTGATTAGACAATCAACAACTATAATTATAAAATTGTTGCTTTTGCATGTTTAAAATGAGGATATAGTGCAGCAGATCTTGCGGGAGTCTCTCGTCTGAAATATCCTTCTTCCATAAAGATAATTAAAGTCCGTTGCACGGGAAGAGTAGATTTGAAACACATACTTTATAGCATTAAGTCTGGAGCGGATGGTGTCATGATTGTTGGATGACATCCTAATGAATGCCAATATAAAAACGGTAATTTCACAGCTAATAGACATGTTGAATTCGCCAATAGAATTTTAGAATCTAGAGGTTTTGGAAGTCAAAGAATTAATATGTATTGGTTAAGTGGAGCAGAATCAGAAAAATTTGTAAAAAGTGTGGAAGATGCATTAGAAAAAGTAAAAGCTATTGGACCTAACCCGCTTAACGTAATAGACCATGAAACAGATATAGATACTAAAGAATCAAAACAAGTAATAACTACCCCTGCGGAATGATACTTATAAAAAAATTCTAGTTATAAGAGGACTTACCTTGCAAAGGATGGGGTTTTAATAGTATTCAATTTAAAAGAAAAATTTGGATAAAAACCAAGAGGTTGAAATTATGGTTCAAATTGTAAAAGAAGGTACTTTTGAAGGGATATCTCCTAAAGAGCTTATTGAATCTACGTTTGAAGCTGTAAATAATTTTCAAATTCGAGCGTTTTTCGAAGCAAAAGAAGAAATTCTCAATGCAGGAAAATATTCTGAGGAAGAATTTTTTGAAATCTTAGATGCAATGGTAAACGCTGAGACTGAGCGAAAATTGGTATTAAAAGAACTAAAAGGGAAAAAGCCTCTTTTTTTAGAGGAGATTGTTCAAGAAGTAAACAAATTTCCCCCAGAAAATGTAATTAGAGATGTTATATATCTGAAAGAGCAGGGATATATTGAGGAGGATATTGAAGTTAAAGTTAAAAAAGTTATAAAGAAAATAAAAGGAGAAGAGAAAGAAGTTGAGGAGTCTGAATTCTTTTTTAGGTATTTTGTTAAAGATACACCCGATTCTTTTATAGAACATTTTTTTGAACCTATTTCTATCGTATTTAAATCGGAAGTATGTTGTCATTGTGGTTGGTGTTCTTCAGTTTGTCCTGTAAATGCCATTGCAGTCACAGCAGATACTTTAGAGATCGATGAGGAAGTTTGTATGAAATGTGGTTTATGTTATGCTGTTTGCCCGAGATCGTTTTCAATTGAGCAGGCGGGTAAAAGTATGAATAAACTTGATAAATCTTTAAAATTTTCAGATAAAATTAATGGGTATGTTAATACATATTCTGCTACAACCACTAAAGACGCTATTAAAAAAATAAGACAAGATGGGGGTATTGTTACATCTTTACTTGAGTATTTACTCGAGAATAAATTAGTAGATGCAATTGTAGCTGTTAAACATTCAGAAGAACTTTGGAAACCTGAACCTGTAATAATAGAAGATATTAAAGATCTTTATAAAACAAGTGGTACTAAATACGCTAATGCCTCAACTTTAAGTATCATTGATGAAACAAAAAGCTACGAAAACATTGCAGTCGTAGGAACTCCTTGCATGATGAATGCACTGAAAAAAGGATATTTATTTCCAGGTGGACAACATTTTTTCAAAAACATTAAATATAGGATAGGGCTTTTTTGTATGGAATCTTTTCCGTATGAAGGTGTACTTAATTTAATCAAGGATCAATTTGATAAAGATTTTAATAAAGTTACTAAAATGGATATTAGTGGGGGTAAATTTATTATATATATGGATTCGGGAGAGGATTTTAGAATACCATTAAACGATGTAAAATCTTATGCGCGTCACAATTGTCATTTCTGTGAGGATTTAACAGCTGATTATGCCGATATTTCTGTTGGATCGATTGGGTCCCCAAGTGGTTGGTCTACAGTAATTACACGTAACAAAAGAGGAGATAAAATCTATAAAGATGCTATTAAAACAGGTTTAATAGAATCAAAAAGTTTAAAGGATGTCAAACCAGGACAACCCTTATTAGAAAGGATTGCGGGCACAAAAAGAAAAAATTGTAAACCAATTAAATTGGAACAAGAAAAATAATTAAGTGTAATCATGAGTATAAAATCTTTTCAAGATTTAATAGAAGAAGTCCATGAGAAAGGAATTTGTCAGGAATGCGGAGGGTGTGTAAGCTTTTGTAGTTCAGTAGATTATAATGTAATTGGATTTGAAGAACCTTATTCTCCTCCAGTGTATATTAATAAAGATAAATGTCTTGAATGTGGCATTTGTTATTATCTCTGCCCTCAAACTCATATATTAGATGATGAGCTTAATAAAACTTATAAATTTACAGATTTTGAATCAATGCCACTTGGTCATTTTGAAGATATCTTTTCTTGTCAATCTAACGATCCTGATTTCCTAAAATATGGAACTGATGGCGGTGTAGTGAATTCAATTATTAATTATATGATTGAAAAGAAATTAATTGATGGGGCGATAGTTGCCAAAATTCAGGGACCTTTTTCTAGAGAAGCAATGTTTGCGGGTAATAAAATGGATTTAATAAAAGGCTCAGGGACTAAACTTGAAATTGCAAACCAATTAGATCAAATTCAGAATTTTTGTACCTATACTCGTTCCATCCCAGAATTAAACCATTATAAATTTAAAAAACTAGCAATAGTAGGAACCCCCTGTCAAATTTATACGATTAGATGTATGCAAAATTTAGGGGTAACTCCTTCAGAATATATTGAAATATGTTTAGGATTATTTTGTTATCATAATTTCCTGTTTAATAAAGCTCAAATTGAAAGATTTGAAAAAGATTTTGACATAAAATTTGAAAATATTACAAAAATAAACATCAAGGAAGATCTTATTGTAAAAACAGATGGGAAAGTAGTTCATATTCCTTTTGATAAAATAGTTGATTATGTACGTCCCGCTTGTTTTAGTTGTGCTGATTTCACCAATATTTATTCAGATATTTCTTTTGGTGGCCTTGGATCTCCAGATAAGTATACTACCGTAATTCCCCGTACTGAAAAAGGCCGAAAATTATTTCGTAAAGTTCTTGACGAAAAAATTATCAAAAAATTAGAACTTGATGCTCCTGAGAAAAATAGGGCTAGAGATTTAATAAAAAAATTCTCTAAATCAAAAATGGAGCGAGAAGTAAGTTTTGTAAAAAATGTTTAGTAAGGAAGTGAGTTAATTGACTGAGCTGAAAAAGCACGATAAAATTGATCAGGATATTGATGAAGTTCAGGTTTTTTTAGAAAAAATCTATGAGCCTGATTTAAGAAATTTACTAAAAAAATGTTATCAGTGTGCTCGATGCTCAGGAGTATGCCAGATTAGTAAAGTTCAGAAATTTACACCAAGTAGGATCATCCAAATGATCTTGGAAGGTTTTGAAGATGAGATAATTGAGAATGGAGAATTGTGGGAATGCTTGACATGTAATAGTTGTCTCCAAGATTGTCCCAAAAATATAAATTTTGCTGATATTGCTCGAATTCTCAGATACAAAATGCGAAATAAGGGGATTCATAACCTCGATCGAACAGTAGCTCATAAAGGAATCTATCCTACTATGGGTGAATTGATGAGTCAAAATTATATTAATGTCAATCGACCATTGGATTGGATCCCTAAAGGATGTAAAATTGCAGAAAAAGCTGAAATCCTCTATTATGTAGGGTGTTTACCATTTTTTGATTATGATTTTCAAAATCTTAAATCTATCTCATCGAGTACTCTAAAAACCATATGTAAAATTGAAAACGCTCCAATCGTTGTCCTTAAAGAAGAAACATGTTGTGGACATGATCTATATTGGGGTCAAGGAAAATTTGAAGTTTTTATTGAGTTAGCTAAGAAGAATCTAGAAAAATTTGAAAAAGCAGGAATATCAACGATCATTACTGCTTGTGCGGAATGTTATAGGACATTTAAGGTAGATTATTCGAATTTATTTGATGATTTCAATGAACGATTTGATGTTAAACATATTATAGAATATGTATATGATAATTGGAAGCAGGATAAAATTGATTTTGAAAAACCAGATGAAAAATATAAGAATATCACTTTTACGTATCACGATCCTTGTCGATTAAGTAGATTTTTACCATCAGAAAACAACTTGGTAAAAAAATTAAGAGAAATTTTTAGCTACCTACAAAATTTAGGTTATAATTTTAAAGAGATGAAACACAATCAAGAAAACTCCTTGTGCTGTGGAGTTAGTTCTTGGTTGAATTGTAATGAGCGTTCTAAAGCGCTACGGTATACCCGAATCTTAGAAGCAAAAGAAGTTGCTACTCAACTATTTACCTCATGTCCTAAATGTAATGCTCATTTGAATTGTATTAAAAAAGATTATGATGATATTTCTTCAATAGAAATTTCTGATCTTTCAGAATTCCTCTCAGATATTATAAATTTTAAAGTTAAGTAAAAAAATTGAGGAGAAAATTAAATCATGGAAGGCTCTGTGTTAGTCATTGGAGGAGGTATTGCTGGAATTCAAGCATCTTTAGATTTAACAGAAATGGGATTTAAAGTTTATCTAGTGGAAAAAACCCCCTCTATTGGAGGAAGAATGGCTCAACTCGATAAAACATTCCCTACTTTAGATTGTAGTTTATGTATTTTAGCACCGAAGATGGTTGAAATATTCAGAAATCCTAACATTGAATTAATGACATATCATGAAGTTAAAGCAGTTTCAGGAGAATCTGGAAACTTTAAAGTGACCGTCCTAAAGAAACCCCGTTATGTTGATGAGAATAAATGTAAAGGATGTGGAGACTGTACCACTCGCTGCCCAAAGATCGAAGCACCAAATATTTTTGATATGAATCTAGGAAAAAGAAAATCTATCTATATCCCTTTTCCTCAAGCAGTTCCTCCAGTGTATCTAATTGATCCTGAAATGTGTTTGAAATTAACAAGAGATGTATGTGGTGTGTGTGAAAAAATTTGTGAAGCAGAAGCTATCAATTTCACACAAGAACCTCAAGAAATTCAATTAAATGTTGGGGCAATTGTCGTTGCCACTGGCTTTGATATGGCTCGAGACGGCTTATCTTCAAGATGGGGCATTGATTATGATAATGTTGTGAATGCATTAGAGTATGAAAGAATATTATGTGCTTCTGGACCATTTGATGGGCATGTTTTACGTCCGAGTGACAAAAAAGAACCAGAAAAAATAGCTTTTATTCAATGCGCAGGATCAAGAGACTTGCATGAAAGAATTCCTTATTGTTCGAGTGTCTGTTGTATGTATACCAGTAAAGAAGCTATTATTACAAAAGAGCATTCTGAAAACTCAGAATGTTATATTTTTAGACATGATATTAGAGCGTATGGGAAAAACTTCTATGAATTTACCCAGAGAGCCCAAAATGAATATGGAGTAAATTATTTTCATACTAAGATTAGTAGAATTAAAGAAGATCCTGAAACAAAGGATTTAATTATTCATTATGAAGATCTACAATCAGGATTACTTAATGATTTTAAAGCTAACTTAGTTGTATTGGCAACACCCTTGGTTCCTTCTAAGGGAACTGAAGAATTAGCAAAAATTTTAGATATTGAATTAGATGATTATAATTTCTTTAAGGAAAAATCACATTTTACTAAATCTATATCCTCAAAAGAGGGCATATTTCTGGCAGGATTTTGTCAAGGCCCTATGGATATACCTGAAACTGTAGCAGATGCTAGTGGCGTAGCCTCTCAAGTAGCAGCTCTACTTAGTTCCGTTAAATTTTCTCAAATCAAAGAAAAAATAATCGAAGTACCCGAAAAAGAAGTTAAATTAACAGATGAACCCAGAATTGGCGTAATTATTTGTCATTGTGGGATTAATATTGGAAAGTATATTGATATTCCAAAGGTTATAGAATACATTAAGAATTTACCTAATGTAGTTTTTTGTGAAGATAATCTATATTCTTGTAGTTCTGATTCCCAAGAGCGAATTAAAGAAGTAATAAAAGAATATGATTTAAATAGATTTGTTGTGGCATCGTGTACTCCACGAACTCATGAATTATTATTTCAAGAGACTTGTCAAGAAGCGGGAATGAATAAATATCTCTTTGAAATGGCAAATATTCGGGACCAATGTTCATGGGTTCATATGACAGAAATCGAACCTGCCACTGAAAAAGCTATAGATTTAATCGAAATGGCTATCGCAAAATCCAGATTATTAAAACCTCAAGAGGAACAAACTCTATCAGTAATTCCTCAAGCATTAATAATTGGTGGTGGAATATCGGGTATGACTGCCGCATTAAATATTGCTAATCAAGGATTTACCGTACATCTCGTAGAAAAAGAAAACCAGTTAGGGGGACTTCTAAATGATTTGTATCTCTTATATCCAACTCAAGTAGATTCTTCAATATTTATAAAGAAGGTAAAAGAAGATGTAATGAATAATGACAACATCCTAATTTACTTACAGTCTAAAGTAAAAGATGTTAAAGGATATATTGGCAATTATGATGTTTCCATTATTGATTCTAAAGGTAATACTAACGAACTTAAGGCTGGTGTGATTATTATTGCTACTGGAGGTCAAGAATTAAAACCTCTTGGATATCCGCAATATACTGATAAAAATGAGAATGTAATTACCCAATTAGAGTTAGAAAAGAAATTAAAAACTGAGGATACATCATGGCTCGATAACATTAAACGTATAACGACTATCTTATGTGTAAGATCTAGAGAAGTAAAGGGAATTACATATTGTTCAAACGTTTGTTGTGCAATATCAATTAAAAACTTGAATATTCTAAAAGAATTAAAGCCTGATCTTGAAATAATTGTTCTTTACAGAGATTTTCAAATGGCTAAAAAGGAGTTTGAAGAATATTTCTTTGATAGAAGAAAAGATGCAATTCTACTTAGATATAATTTAGATAGACCACCAGAGATTAAAAAAATCTCTAATAACCCTGAGAAATATGGCATAAAAGTATTTGATACTAATTTACAGGATGATATCAATTTTGACACAGATCTAATTATCTTATCTCCACCCATGAGTCCCCCAGAAAATTCAGAAGAATTAGCAAAAATGCTTAAAGTACCTTTAGATCATCAAGGATTCTTCTTAGAGGCCCATGCTAAATTAAGACCTGTTGATTTTGCCACAGATGGGGTATTTTTATGTGGATGTGCTCATTGGCCTAAACATGTTCAAGAATCAATTACCCAAGCAAATGGAGCAGCAGGAAGAGCAAGCAGGTTTTTGAGTTCAGGAGACATTGTAGCCTCTGGTTTAGTGGCAGAAGTGGACGATGAGATTTGTATCGGATGTGGTGTTTGCACAAAACTTTGCCCCTATAATGCAATATCAAAGAATGAACATGAAGTAGCGGTTGTCAACAGACTTATGTGTAAAGGATGTGGTGTATGTGGAGCCAGTTGTCCTGAAAATGCCATAAAAATTCACCACTTTACAGATGACCAAATCTTATCAGAAATTATAGTATATGGAGGAGATTAGTAGAATGAGTTTCAACCCAAAAATTTTAGGCTTTTTATGTAATTGGTGCTCTTATGCTGGAGCGGATCTTGCTGGGGTTAGTCGAATTCAGTATTCTCCTAATATAAGAATAATAAGAGTCATGTGTAGCGGAAGAGTTGATCCAATCTTTATTGCTGAAGCACTTTCAAGAAATATTGATGGTGTGCTTGTTTTGGGATGTCATCCTGGAGATTGCCATTATATTAGCGGGAATTATGAAGCAGAGATAAAAATGAAGATGTTGAGCAAATTATTAAAAATAATTGGATTCTCTGAACGTCTACGCTTAGACTGGGTTTCCGCTGCCGAAGGAAATAGATTTGCTCAGTTAGTAAATGAATTTAGTGAGCATATAAAAAATTTGGGTCCTAATCCGATTAAGGATAAAAAACTAAAAACCAAATTGAAATTCGAGTTTGATGCTATAAAATCTGTATTAAAGGATTCAAGACTTAGAATTCTTGTCGGTAGAGAAAGGAAAATCGTTGATGAAGGAAATGCTTATAATGAAAAATTCCCAATAGAGAAATTTGAACAGATACTTAATGATGCAATTCAGAATGAATTTGAACGTCATAAAATATTACAAGTTATTTCTCAAAATGGTAAATCCGTGCCAGATATCTCCAAGGAAATTGGTATTGCCCCAAATAATGTGTTGAATCACATTGTCTCTTTAAGACAAAGAGGGTTAGTCGATATACACGAGCTGAACGAAGAAATACCTACTTTTATATCAATTCAGGAGGGTGAATAATGGAAAAGGTTGGTGCAGTGCTGGTTGTTGGTGGAGGTATAGCAGGGATTCAAGCATCCATTGATTTAGCAGACTCCGGGTATAAAGTACATATGGTTGAATCATCAATGAGTATTGGTGGGGTCATGTCTCAGCTCGACAAAACCTTTCCTACAAATGATTGTGCTATATGTATTCTTGCCCCAAAATTAGTGCTTACTGGTCGTCATGAAAATATAGATATTTTAATAAATTCATCTATTGAAAAAATCGACGGTGAACCTGGAAATTTCAATGTGGAAATCCTTCAGAAATCATTGTATTTAGATCAGAATAAATGTACTGGTTGTGGTGTTTGCGCCCAAAAATGTCCCATTGAAGCAATTGATTTCTTCAATGAAGGATTTTCTAAAAAAGCAGCAATCTCCGTAAAGTTTCCACAAGCAGTTCCATTAGTTTTTTCTATAGATAAAGAAAAATGTATAGGATGTGAAGTTTGTAAAGAAATTTGTAAGGCAAAAGCCATAGATTATGAACTTAAAGATAAGAAGATAAAGCTTAATGTGGGAGCAATAATTTTGGCAACTGGTTTCGATGAATTTGAACCTACTCCTTTAACGAATCTTGGTTATGGCAAATATTTGAATGTCATAACTAGTATTGAGTTTGAACGTACATTAAGTGCCAGTGGGCCTCACTCAGGTTTAATTCTCCGTCCTTCTGATGGAATAATTCCGAAGAAAATAGCATTCTTACAATGTATTGGTTCAAGAGATAAAAGAATTAATGCTGAATATTGTTCTTCAGTTTGTTGTATGTATACCACAAAAGAAGCGGTAATCGCAAAAGAACACGTTAACTTTATAGAGCCAACAATCTTTACAATGGATATACGAGCATATGGTAAAGATTTTGATAAATATATTGAACGAGCGAAGCATGAACATGGTATACGATATATTAGAAGAAGAATTTCTTCTATTAGTGAAATTCCAGATTCAAAAGATTTAAAGATCAGATATGAAACAGATGAAGGTATCTTAATTGAAGAAATATTTAATTTAGTTGTTCTTGCTGTAGGAGCACAGCCTAATAAGAGTTCTATGGAATTAGCTCAAAAGTTAGATGTTGAGTTAAATGAGTATGGGTTTTGTAAGACCAAAAGCTTCAATCCTGTAGAAACATCAAGACCGGGAATCTACGTATGTGGAATGTTTGCATCACCTAAAGACATTCCAGAAACTGTTATCGAAGCTAGTGCTGCTGCAGGATGTGTTAATATGCTTCTTTCAGATGCACGAAATACATTAATCTCAAATAAAGAACTCCCCGAGGAAATTGATGTAAGTGACCAACCACCAAAAATAGGGATCTTTATATGTCATTGCGGGATTAATATAGGTGGCGTTGTTAATGTCCCTGAGATTGTGGAATATGTAAAAACATTGCCTAATGTAGTATATGCTGAACACAATCTATACACATGTTCTGCGGATACTCAAACAAACATTAAGGAAAAAATAACAGAAAATCAACTTAATAGAGTAATAGTTGCTTCATGCACTCCAAGAACTCACGAACCGTTATTTCAAGCAACAATTCAAGAGGTAGGATTGAATAAATACCTTTTTGAGATGGTAAATATTCGAGATCAATGTTCTTGGGTTCATATGCATGAAGCAGAAAATGCAACAGCAAAGGCGAAAGACTTACTTAGAATGTCAGTAGCTAAAGCAGCACAGTTAATACCCTTACAAGAAAAGGAAATTGATGTAATCGATAAGGGCTTAGTGATTGGTGGAGGAGTATCTGGAATGACTTCAGCCTTAAATTTGGCCTCTCAGGGTTTTGAAGTATTCTTAATTGAAAAAGAGGATTCTTTAGGAGGATTTGCAAATAATATTTTTCAAACTCTTGAAAATGATGATGTCCAGGAATTTCTTATAAATTTAATACAAGAAGTTGAAAGTAATCAACTTATCCGAGTATATAAAAGTGCTAAGATTAATTCAATCTCGGGATATATTGGAAATTTCACTACTAATATATCTCATGGAAAAATTAGTAAAAGTATTGATTTAGACCATGGAATAATTATTGTGGCTACAGGTGCTAAAGAATATAATCCAAAAGAATACAAATATGGACAGGATAATAGAATTATATCCCAATTAGATTTTGAAAAAACTCTTTTTAATACTGATGATGTTAAAAAATTGAATTCAATAGTTATGATACAATGTGTTGGCTCTAGAAATGAAGAACATCCGTACTGTAGCAGAATTTGCTGTTCTGAAGCTATTAAAAATGCCTTAAAAGCAAAAGAAATTAACCCAGATCTCGAAATAATTATATTATATCGTGATATTCGAACTTATGGATTCAAGGAGAAATATTATAATTTAGCTAGAGAGAAGGGCATTATTTTCATTAGATTTGATGAAGAAAAACCCCCAGAATTAAAATTGAAGAATAAACAATTAAACATTATAATTGAGAGACCCGATATCGGGAAATTGGAAATTTACCCTGAAAGAATCATTTTAAGCACTGGACTTATAGCACCTGCTAAAGAAAATGAAGATTTAGCAAAAATGCTTAAAGTCCCCCTAAACGAAGATAAATTCTTTCTAGAAGCTCATGTAAAACTAAGACCTATTGATTTTGCAACTGATGGTATATTTTTATGTGGTTGTGCCCACTCGCCTAAAAACATTAGAGAATCTATTGCTCAAGCCAATGGGGCTGCTGCTCAAGCAGTTAAAGTTTTAAGTGCAGATAAAATTGTTACTTCTGGTTTAGTTGCTGTAGTAATAGAAGAAAATTGCATTGGCTGTGGAAATTGTGTAGAAGTCTGTCAATTTAATGCCATAGAGTTAATAGAACAACAAAAAGAATTTGAAGATTGTATAATTACAATAAAAAAATCACATGTTAACTCTGCATTATGTAAGGGATGTGGAACATGTGGGGCACAATGCCCTAACTCTACAATAGTGATCAAACATTTTGGCTTTGAACAAATAAGTGCCATGATTACTGCTCTTTTAGTCTAATATCAAAATATAATTAATGAAAAGACTGAATAATATTGATAAGTAAAGAAAAAAAAGGAAAAAAAATAGAATTTACTCCTAACATTTTATGTTTTTGCTGTAATTGGTGCAGCTATGCAGGAGCAGATTTGGCTGGAGTATCACGTTTTCAATATCCACCAACTATAAAAATCGTACGAGTTATGTGTTCTGGTAGAGTAGATCCTGCCTTCATCCTGGAAGCTTTTAAAGATGGCATTGATGGTGTTATCGTGACAGGATGTCATATCGGTGACTGCCATTATCTCAAAGGTAATGAATTTGCAAAAGAAAGATTTGAACGTTTTAGAGAAACTCTGAAAATATTTGACCTCGATAAGAGATTTAGACTTGAATGGGTAAGTGCATCAGAAGGAAAGCGATTTGCAGAAGTCATTACAGAATTTACAAACGAAATTAAGAAATTAGGCCCATTAGTTGCAATTTAATAGAAAATTCATTAATAAGTGATGTAAAAAACCATAGATTTCTCTATTTATAACTTTCAAAAATTTAATTCTATACTTCTTTATAAAAAAGCATCAAAGGTAAATTCAGTCTTTGATTTCAATGAAAATTCCGTTGAAAAAATAAAAAATCTTAAATCAAAATTATAGTACTAAAGGCTTTTAAGGAAATCTTTCTTCCTATTCTTTAATCCAAAGGTTTTAAGATTAACAGCTGAAATCGAAAAAAGAAAGAGTTTTCTCCTTACCATCAAGAATAATAACGTGTGAGAGATTTGAAAAACGAGAAAGAAGAAGTAGAAGAATATTTTGATAAATATGCTAAAATGTACAACTCTGGTAAGTATCCTTCAGTTATGAATACTAATCCTAGAGCAGCTATGGGTTTTGCTGATGATATTACATGGCATTTTATGCTAAAATACCTCCCAAAGAATAAAGACATCAATATATTGGATGCTGGATCAGGGGATGGATACTGGGCACAAAAATTAATCGAACAAGGATATAAACATATCACCCTATTAGATATTTCAGAAAAAATGTTAGATGAAGCAAAAATACGGTTATCAAAGCTAAAAGTGGAGTTCGAAACTCAATACATTAAGGGGAATATAATTGATATGAAAGAATTAGAATCAGATAAGTTTGATTATGTGTTTTCTCAATATGATGCGGTTTCCTATTGTTTGAAACCGGAACTAGCGTTAAAGGAATTAGCGAGAGTTGTTAAAGAGCATGGATATATCAGTGTAACTTTAGATACAAAATTTCGAAGGGTTCCAGAATATATTGAGTCAAATTACCTTGAGGAAGCAAAAATTCTTCTTAAAAGTAATATATCGAATGAATTGGGATTCCCTCAATACAATCTAGAATGGGAAGAGTTAGTAGAATGTTTTGAAGCTGCAAATCTAGAAGTTATAGAGGTTGTGGGTGCACCTGTTTTTATGCATCAAATAAAACCTGAAATATTACAGAAATTAGTAGAAGATCCCCAAACTAGAAATGAACTTCTGAAGTTGGAGTTGGAACATTGCACTAATAGATCTTTGGTCAATTTCGCGGGTCACCTTCAAATAATAGGAAATAAATAGAAAATCGAATATACCTCAATATTGTTCGAGCATTAGTCTGTTTTAATAGACACAAAATTCGAGCCTTTTTAAATTTTGTCCCAATTTTCTATGAAAATTGGATGGAAAGGTAAATTCAGAATCTGATTTCAATGAAAGTTTATTGGAATAAAGTAGTTAAAGTCTTTAACTTTATATTTATAATCTATTATATAATGCCTTTTTTGTTATATTACCTAACGACTTTAATATTATATTTACTAGTGCCATAATAGAATGAAATATATGAGAAATCAATTCATAATTGCGGGTTCTTTTTTGTGGTGGGGCATTACATTAATAGCTACTGGTGCTCTTATGTGGTGGGGTATTACGGTTCTGCAGTGGTCATGGTCAGGAATTCTAGTGATTGCAATTGGTGTTATTATTTTAACTAGCCAAATTGTTGCGATAACCAATAGAAATAAATTACGGATGGTAGTTTTACAAGAATTCAGGACAAATCCTGAGATTTCGATAGAAGATGTCAGTATAAGAACTGGAATTTCTAGAAAGGATGTTCAAGCAATAATTCTCGATTTGAAAGCATCAGGACAATTTATTGGTGAATTTTCAACAAAAACAGGGCAATTAAAGCAAATATTAGTTCAAAGTGGACCTGGTAATACAGAAGAAAAGATTAAATATTGTAACAATTGCGGAACACGTATAGGCAAAGAATCAGATCAATATTGTGCTTATTGTGGTGCTAAAACATAAATTATGGATATTTAAAAAAGAATCTCAAAGCCCTGAATCTCATTTATTTTTTTAAAATTTGTTTAATTTCAAAAATGATTGATATCTCTTATGTTCAGAAAAGTGACTTTCAAAGAGTATGAATTTCCTTATTGATCATAATGTAAGATATCGATGATTGAGAAAGATAAATCTGTCCCAAATCCTGCATAATGTCGAGAATGAACAGTATTATCTATTTCAACTGTATGATTCCAATAAGTTGAACATTGTCTCACTATTGATTCCGATCACTTCAAAGCAAAACATGTCGGAAAATGATAATTTTTCATAATAATATTTATATAATTAAATTTCTTTTTTTTTAACTCAGTTAAAAAAAATTTGAAACTTAATTCTTAAAGTGTTTAATCATGGAGGGTTCTGTATTAGTAATTGGAGGGGGGATTGCAGGTATACAAACTTCTTTAGATTTAACTGAATTGGGCTTTAAAGTATATTTACTGGAAAGAACTCCTTCAATTGGAGGCAGAATGGCTCAACTTGATAAAACTTTCCCTACTAATGACTGTAGTCTTTGTATCCTTGCACCCAAGATGGTAGAAGTATTCAGAAATCCAAATATTGAATTAATGACATATCATGAAGTTCAGAAGGTTACTGGAAAACCTGGAAACTTTAAGGTTACTGTTCTTAAGAAACCCCGTTATGTTGATGAGTCAAAATGCAAAGGATGTGGAGATTGTGCTTCTAAATGCCCAAAGATAGAGACTCCGAATATTTTTGATATGAATTTGGGAAAGAGAAGATCGGTTTATATTCCGTTTCCTCAAGCTGTTCCCCCTGTGTACCTAATCGATCCAGATTTGTGTTTATTTTTAAATAAAGGAGTTTGTGGAGTATGTCAAAAAACTTGCGAAGCAGAAGCAATAGATTTTGAACAGAAACCCTTAGAAATAGAATTGAATGTTGGAGCGATTGTAGTAGCGACTGGTTATGATGTTCTTGGAAAGGAATTATCCTCAAGATGGGGTTATAATTATAAAAATGTTGTTAATGCTTTAGAGTATGAAAGAATGCTGTCTGCTTCTGGCCCATTTGGAGGTCATATTCTAAGGCCTAGTGATGAGAAAGAACCAGAAAAAATAGCATTTATCCAATGTGCAGGTTCAAGAGATTTACATGAAGGAGTTCCTTATTGTTCTAGTGTATGTTGTATGTATACGAGTAAAGAAGCGATAATTACAAAGGAGCATTCTGAAAATGCACAGTGTTTTGTTTTTAGGCATGATATCAGAGCTTTTGGAAAGAATTTTTATGAATTTACTCAAAGAGCCCAAGATGAATATGGTGTAAAATATTTTCAAACCAAAGTTAATAAAATTATTGAAGATCCAGAAACAAATGATTTAATTATACATTATGAAGACTTAAAGACTGGCAGATTTAAAGATTTTAACGCAAATTTAGTGGTATTAGCTACTCCATTAGTTCCTTCAGCGGGGACAAAGAAAATAGCTGAAATTTTAGATATTGAATTAGATGATTATAATTTTTTCAAAGAAAAAAATTATTATAATAAATCAGTATCTTCACGGGAGGGAATATTCTTAGCCGGATTTTGTCAGGGTCCAATGGATATACCAGAAACGGTTGCTGATAGTAGTGGGGTAGCCTCCCAAATCGCAACTCTACTAAATGCATATAAATTTACAGAAGTTAAAGAAAAAATATTTGAAGTTCCGGAAAAGGAAGTAAAAATCAAGGATGACCCAAGAATAGGTGTACTAATTTGTCATTGTGGAATTAATATTGGAAAATATATTGATATTCCAAAAGTTATTGAACATGTAAAGAACTTACCTAACGTAGCTTTTTGTGAAGATAACCTATATTCTTGTAGTTCTGATTCACAGCAACGCATTAAACAAGTAATCCAGGAACATAATTTGAATAGATTCATTGTAGCATCGTGTACACCGCGAACTCATGAATCTTTGTTTCAAGAAACTTGTCAAGAAGCAGGATT
>JBHLNR010000018.1:0-33735 GCA_048941385.1 Promethearchaeota archaeon | reverse complement strand
TTTGAATTAATTCAACTAAGGAATCGGGAGGTGTTTTAAAATTCCACGGGATCATACTTAAAGGTTTATCCCTATAGATATCATCCATATCCACTTAGATCATTTTATTATTTCTTTATTTAAATCTAATAAAATGTCTTTTCTAAAAATTTTTTACATTCTATAATAATTTAGAAAGAAGTTGAATAAAAAAAAAAGGATAAGATTTGATAATAATCGCAAAAGCAGAATTTTACTAATTATTACTAACTTCTTATTATTTTGTTATACAATTTATTTTGACTTATTAAAATTCATTAGATTAAAAACGAAAATCTCTTCTACCTCTGTTATATGGATTAGGAGGAGCTTTTTCGGTAACGACAACATTATTTGCTTGTGGTCCTTTTTGACCTTCAACCACTTCAAATTCGACTTTATCATTTTCATTTAAGGTTTTGTACTCATCATCTCTACCTGCTAAAGCAGTATAATGAACAAATACGTCGCCACCATCTTCAGAATTTATAAATCCATAGCCTTTTCGGCTATTAAACCATTTTACAGTTCCTTTTACCAATTTTAAAACCGATTTTAAATTTTCTTTAAAAATACTTTAGATACTAAAGTATCAATTAGAGAAAAGCACCTTAAAGTAATAAACTTTGACTTTTTTGAGACTCTTTGAATGAAAAATTAATTTTGAATTAATGGTAGTGAAAAATAAAAAGTAGAACCTTTATTTCTCCCTTCTGATTCCATCCATATGTTTCCATCATGCAATTCAATTATTTTTTTTGAAATAAACAATCCAAAACCCGAACCTTCGGTAATGATATCCAGACCTTGTCCATATCTCTCTATCTTGCCGAATTGTTTAAATATCCTGAATTTTTCTTCTTCCGTGAATCCAATTCCATTATCTTTTATTGAAAGAACTATGAAGTTATCATAGATCTCCGATTTAATTTCAATCAATCCGCCTGGTGGTGTATATTTAACGGCATTAGTTAAAAGGTTGCTAATTACTTGATGAATTTGCTCTTTTTCAAACTGAGTTATCAAGTTCTCCTGTACTTTTAAATTAATTGTGTGATTCCTCATTTTTGAAAAACCTTTTATCTCATTCACACAAACATTTACCAAAAAAGTTAAATCCTCTTCGGCTTTATTTAGTTTAATTGCACCAGATTCTAATTCAGCAGTCTTTAATATATCAGCAATAAGTGTTTCAAGTCGCAAGCACCCCTGCTTGATTTCGTTCAGTGTGGATATTACCATGGCATCAAGTTTGTCTCTATGTACTTGTAATAAGAGATCAGAAAATCCTTTGATAGAGACTAAGGGAGTTTTTAATTCGTGTGATGTTCGTCTAAGTAATTCAGATTTTAACTGATTTAATTTAATTAACTCTTGTTGAGCATTTTTTCGTTCTGTAATATCAATGAATGCTACAAAATCAGCGGGTCTTCCCTCAAACATAATAGTTTTAGTAAAGTTCTCAATCCAAATGATTTCCCTTGATTTTTTAATTCCTCGAAACTGATAATTTTCTAAGTATTTTTCCGAGCCACCTTGTTTTTTCTTAACTTGGTCGAATACAAACTCTCTATCATCCGGGTAAACAGTTTTCATAAATTCTTCAGGTGACCAACCTAGCATATCCTCTACGGTATAACCGAAAATATCAGCGAATTTTTTATTACCATATTTTACAACATTGTCTTGTAATATTCCAATTCCTATTAGCGATTGTTCTGAAATGTTTCTAAATTTCTCTTCAGATTCACGCAATTTTTCCTCTGCTTCTTTTTGCTCTGTAATATCCTGCATAATTACTTGGATAAACATTTCATTATTAATTTCAATTCTAGAACTATTCCAATATAACCAGATACGTTGCCCTTGATTAGTATTAATGTATAATTCTACAGGGCCAGGATTTTTTCCTTTACGCACCATCTCAAATCTTTCACTGAATAATTTAATAAGTTGTTCAGTGTTTTGGAAGTAAGGGATTATTTCAAGATAATTTTTCCCAGTAAAATCAAGTTCAGCATACTCTGAGAGTCTCTTCAAAATAACGTTATTACTTTCAACCAAATTTCCCTTTGAATTAAAAATGGAAATACCAATGGGGAGATTATAGAATAGATGACGATACTTGTTTTCTGATTCTATTAATTTCTGCTCAGATTGAATTCTGCTTGTTATGTCAACTAATGTCACCATACTTGCAAGTTTGCCTTGAAATCTAATTCTTTTATTATATTCTTCAACCCATTTTATTTCTCCACTTTTTGTAACTAATCGAAAGATAGAACTTGATTGTTCATCAAGGTCACCATTTTCACTTCTTTTCAAACGAGTCATGATATTCTCTAAATCTTCACTAAAAATTATTTTTGCTATATCTAATCCTGTCCACTGTAACATTTCGTCAACTGAATAACCAGTGATGTCTGAAACGCCCTGATTAATGTATTTAAAGATCCCATTTTGAATTATGAAAATACCAAATAAAGATTGCTCTGTAAGTATCCTGTATTTTTCTTCTGATTCTCTTAATTTTTGCTCTACCTTTTTTTTTTCAGTGATATCTATTATTATTTCAAGTACTTTATCTAATGTGCCATCAGAATTAGGATAAGGTGCGGAAATAATCTCATATAACTTATCATTTGCAGCTTTTAACTCATTCTTCTTGATTTCATTATATTCCAATGTTTCTTCCATTTGACAAAGATTACACTTACTTTGGTTGCTCATATAGCTTTCATAGCAAATTTTTCCAATACAATCCCCAAAATTTTCCTTTAATACTTGGTTTTGATAGATAATTTCATGATTATTACTAATTATATCGATACCAAAACCAATATTTGTTAGAACGGTTATAAGAGAACGATATTTTTCTTCTGATTCACTAATTAGTCGTGTTCTTTCCTGTACCTTTTTCTCCAGTAATGAAATGATCTGTTGAAGATCATCCTCTGGATTTTTTAATAGTGTTTTTAGTTCTTGATATTCAGATAAAGAGAAAATATTTGATTCCAAGTCAATCATTCATCATCAAATTTTTAAGATATGATTCAAATAATACAAACAAAATTGTACAAAAATAATATTTGAATTTTATTTTAAAATTATGTAAATGAAAATATAAGTAACTTCTAAAAGTATTTTTACCATAGCTCATTGATTCCTACTAACAATTAAAGTATATTAGTGTCTAATGAGTCCTTCTAGATTTTATGACATCATAAAAACAACTGAATTACAAGTTTCAATACCAAAATCAAGTCATTTCAGCATAGGAACCTCCCCTTATTATGCACATCAACATGGACTTGCTATAGATATTTACCATGATCTATTATTAGAAAACTATATAGCATTAAGTCCAGTTTCTGGGAAGATATTAATGATCAAACCTTTAATTGCTCCAAAGTCCAAATTTTCAGGAGGAATTGATAAAGACTACCTAATTCTGATAAGAAATCATTCGAACCCTAATTTAGTGTGGAAATTGATGCATATTAACCCATTTGGTCATGTAGGGGATCAAGTCCATATTGGAAATCCATTAGGCAAAACAATTCGAAATGGCTATTTTGCTTATTGGTCGAGTCCTCATTTACACTTAGAAGTGAGGGCATCTCACGATGCTATCCGAGCCCGTGGTGGAAAAAACTTCACTTTAGCCATTAAAGCAGGGGAAAATTTAAAAAAAAAAAATAAAAGAATAAATTATGAGGATATTCCGGTAGAAATTATAGATATATGCCCAGAATTCATTCTAGGACGATTTCCCGAGAATTTTTACTTTGAAATACCACCTATTCATGGTATTAAGGGAGCAATAAATCAAATAAACAAATCAAATTGCTTATTAGATGGGGGTATTCCACATTATAAAATTGGGACTACTATTTCAGGGCAAAACCACAGGTTTGATATTTCTAGTCCCGTATATTTAGGAACCAATAGGATAGGAACTATATATGAGGTCAGTAAACAGTTGGGTTTTCTTAAATTTGATTCTATTAAATTTTTCCTTAATAATAAAGAAATCAGGGGTATTTCTCTCTATCTTGCAAGTTTCTTACCATTAATAAAAATAATCCCCTACAAAAAGAATGAATTTGATTTCTCACTGAATTCTACTCAATATTTGAGTATAACATCATCATCCAATTAATATAATTCATTTGGAGGTCCTTGACGTACTCTTTCAATCATATCATCTAGAGAATTCTTGAACCGAAGAAGATTAATATTTTCACACCACCAAGTAACCCCGGCTTTTTTATATGGTTTTATTATCTCAATTGCTTCAGAGGAGTTTCCTGGAGTATCTCCTGAAATAATTACATCAAAATTGGAAGAGATCTTATAATGTTTTGACATAAAATTTAATATATCCTCTACATCGTTTGATGTTAATTGTTGAGTGTAGTTAATATTAATTGGAAACACTCCTTCGTATTTAGCGGATCTTAGGAAAGGATTTTTATTTGGCCACATACCTGCCACCCAAATTGGAATAGTTCCATTAACAGGGGTGGGTAGAAATTTTGCATTCTTAATTTGATAATATTCACCTTTATATGTAAAATTTTCTCCAGACCATAATCCTTTTAATATAACTAATCCTTCATCTAGTTTTTTTGCTCTAATAAAAGGATCAAAACTTTCCCCAAAACAGGTAAAGTCATACTTGGGCGCTCCTAATCCTACTCCTAATACTAATCTACCATTAGAGAGATGGTCAAGTGAAACACATTCACGAGCTAATTTCCATGGGCGTCTTCGAGGGATGGGGGTTATCAATGTTCCTATTTTTATTTTATCTGTTTTCATTGCAATGGCAGTTAAAGCAATCCAAGGATCTAAGAAAGGAATATCTACACTCTCACTAAATATTAAATGATCCCAAATAAAAAATCCATCCCATCCTGATCTTTCAGCTTCAAAGGCAATATTAGCAATATCAATAGGATTGTAGTAACTTCCAAAATTTGGTATATAAATTGCATACTTCATAAAATCCTAATCCTCCTTAAAAAATCAATCAAGACAAATATAAAAGGAGATCTATTTACAATTTAAAAAATATAAATAAAAAAAAAGGATTTTGGATTTTAAAATATGAAATTTCTTCCTATTCAATAGCTTTTTTAAGCTTCATCAGAATTGGCAAAACCTTGGCGATTTCCATTGCAGGGCTTGTTTTAATAAATTTAAATATGCCAGGTTTTAACATTCGCCAAACATTTGTATCTTTTATTAATTGTTCTTCACTATCAGCTTCAGCTATGGTAACTCCCCAAAATCCCCCTGTAGACACATACCATCCAATTTGTTTAACTCCTTCGGTAGGGTATAGCTTCTTACTTAAAATTTGTTGAGTTAGCTCAGCTAGATCTGATGGATCAAAATCTGTATTTAATTCCCAATATGTTAAAAATAACATAGAATACTTTCACCTCTATTAAATTCTAAAAAATTCTTATTGGATTTCCTAGAGAAAATTCTTCTCTATATTCACCAACATATTACTTTAAAACAATAAATAATTTAATAGTTTCTCAAAAATGTAAAAAGTAAATCAATTACTCATTGACATTTGGTATTAGTGGAAGAGTAAAGTAAAAAGTAGAACCTTTATTTCTTCCTTGGGATTCAACCCAAATCTTCCCACCATGTAATTCTATTATCTTCTTTGAAATGAACAATCCAAGACCAGAACCTTCAGAGATAATATCAAGTCCTTGACCATACCTTTCAATCTTTCCAAATTGGGTAAATAACCGTTCTTTTTCTTCCTTAGTTACCCCAATTCCATTATCTTTTACTGAAATCACAACATTTCCATCATGAAATTCTGAATTAATTTCTATCTCACCATTTGGGGGAGTATATTTTATGGCATTATTTATCAAATTACTAATAACACGATGGATTTGTTCTGGCTCAAAACTCGTTATCATTTTATCTTCTATTTTTAGATTGATTTTATGATTCCTTAATCTAGCCAATCCCTGCAATTCTCTTACACTTAATTTAATAAAAAACGATAGATCCTCTTCAACTTTTTTAAGTTGAATAGCTCCTGATTCTAATTCAGCAGTATTTAGAATATCTTGTATAAGACTCTCAAGACGTTCGCAACCTTGCTTAATTTCAACAATTGATGAAAGAACATAGTCATGTAAATTTTCTTTATGGACACTCAATAATAAATCAGCATAACCTTTAATCGATACTAAGGGTGTTTTTAATTCGTGCGAAGTTCTTCTCAAAAGTTCAGATTTTAAACTATTTAGCTTAACCAATTCTTGCACCGCCTCCTTCTTCTCTGTGATGTCCATGATTGTCACTAATTCAGCAGGTTTTCCCTTAAAATTAATTTCTTTTGAGAATTGGTCAATCCATTTTCCTTTGCCAGACTTTGTATAAACTTGATAAGAATAATATGATTTAGCATTAAGGACTCCTTGACGTAATTTACTTCGGTATTCTCTTAGATATTGTAAATCATTAGGTTCAATCAGTTTTATCAAATCCTGTTTAGACCAGTTTTCAATATCGTTCTCAGAGAATTCAAAAATATCAAGTAAGGCTTTATTCACATATTCAACTTTATCCTCTTGAATAATTAATACTCCCATGAAGGATTGTTCAGCTATCGTTCTAAATTTTTCTTCTGATTCTCTTAACTTTTGCTCAGCCTCTATTTTCTCAGTAATATCAACTGTCATTACTAAGTCCGCAGGGCGACCTTCATAATATATAGTTTTTGAAAAAATCTCGAGCCATCTAACTTTTTTATCTTTTCGGATTATTCGAAATTGATAATGATTAACTACATCTGTATTACCTGCTTGCTTTTTAGCTGCTTGCTCCATTACGAATTCTCTATCATCTGGATGGATGATTTTAGCAAACTCATTCGGTTTCCAGTTTTTAATGTCATCCATAGAATATCCATTAACTTCGGTAATTCTTTCATTGAAGTATTTATATACTCCATCTTGAATTACAGCGATCCCCATGAATGATTGTTCAGTAATATTTCTAAATTTCTCTTCTGATTCTCTTAATTTCTGTTCGACTCCTTTTTGTTCTGATATATTTCTCACTATAGCAAAAACTCTTTTTTTTCCACTCATCTCTACTACTCTCCCACTTGCTGCTACGTCTAAATAATGTCCATCCTTATGAATTGTTCGATATTCAATATAGATTTTCTTTTTTTGTTCTACTCCTTCCTTTAAAGCAATAGCCGCTTTGCTAATGTCATCAGGATGCATAAATTTGAAACCACTTTTCCCAATAAGCTCTTCCGCTTCGTAGCCCGAAATTTCATAGATTTGAGGACTAACATACAAGAATTTTCCTTTTAAATCTAGCACGATTATTAAATCCATGAGATTATCGATGATATTTTTATATAATTCATTGGAAGGACATAATAAATCAAAGCTTTCTGATTTTACTTTCAAGACATTCTCATCCCCACCTATTAAATTTTATAAAATTTAATATGTAAACTAATGCAAATGTTAGAAAAAAGAGATTATATTTAACAATTTTGATAATTCATTGATTTGTACAAAAAAAGACTCAAATATTCATTTATACTAGCGACTATAACTCAGTAATATTTTAATATCAGAAAGAATATAAAATCCATAAGAATGATCTCAAATAAAACTGTTTTAGTAACTATTCTTAGAGAATTATTATTCCTAGATGATTTACTCACAGTTTTATTACTTTAAGCGACACAAATCGCTATAACCTTATTCTTTTAAACTCCCCAAAGATTTGTTCGCTTTGATGGTACTTTATATTGAATTAGGTTATAGGGAGATAATTACCAAAGCTCAAAGTGAAAATAAAAATAAGCATACAATGTGTAGAAAAAATGTATGACAGACAAGCTATCGAAAAGAAATGGCAAAATAAATGGGAAAAGGCTAAAATTTTCGAAGCAAATCCAGATCCCAAAAAAGAAAAAATATTTATAACTTCCCCCTATCCATATGCTTCTGGTCCTACTCATATTGGACATGGTAGGAGTTTTGTAAATGGGGATGTATTTGCTAGATATTATCGAGCTAAAGGTTATAATGTTTTATACCCGATGGCATTTCATATTACAGGAACTCCTGTTTTAGCCATATCATCTTCCATAGACAGGAAAGATAAAGAAACAATAGATAGAATGAAAGATTATGTATATTTACATACCAAGGATCCAAAGAAAGTGGAAGAAATCGTGCATTCTTTTACAGATCCTTGGAATATTGTAAATTACTTTTTAAATACCTTTAAAATTGATTTCAAATCTATTGGAATGAGTTTGGATTGGAGAAGAGAATTTACTACAGGTGATAAAGCCTATAATAAATTCATTGAATGGCAATATTATCATCTAAATGAGAAAGGATATATTGAGAAAGGAGAATATCCAATTTTATATTGTCCTCGGGATAAAAATGCTGTTGGGGAAGATGATATCTCAAGTGGAGATGAATTAGATTTAAATATTAATGAGTTCATATGCATCAAATTCCCCTTTGAAGATGGTTTTCTAGTTGCATCAACATTAAGGCCTGAAACAATATATGGGGTTACAAACATTTGGATAAAACCAAATGGAAATTATATAAAAGCTTCTGTAAATGATGAAATTTGGTTTATATCTGAAGAAGCTCTTTTTTTATTAGAGAACCAGAATAAAAGAATTGGGGTTGTAAATTATTTTAAAGGGAAGGAAATCATTGGAAGGAATGCTACTGACGTTTTTGGTATTAAAACCATTCCAATTCTCCCAGGGGATTTTGTTGACACATCCACTGCGACGGGAGTAGTATACTCTGTTCCCGCACATGCACCATATGATTACATAGCTCTCTTAGATTTGCAAAAGAATAATGATATAATTAAGAAATTTGGCTTAAATCAAAGAGAAGTCGAATTAATTTACCCTATTGAAATTATTGACTTAAAAGGATTTAAAGACTTTCCTGCTAAGGTTTATTGCGAAAGATATAATGCTTTCTCACAGAAAGATACTGAAATGTTAGATCTAGCTACTAGTGAGAACTATAAAGATGAATTTTATAATGGGCTATTGAACGAAAAGTGTGGAAAATACCAAGGAATGCTAGTAAACGAAGCAGCCAGGCAAGTTTCTGAAGATTTAATAAAAGAGAATAAAGCAGATAAAATATATATTCCAATTACTAAAAACTTGAGATGTAGGTGTGGAGAAAAAGTTATAGTTTCTATTCTTAAAGATCAATGGTTCCTTAATTTTTCGGCACTGGATTGGAAAGAAAATGCCTTTAAATGCCTATATAATATGCAAATTATTCCTAAAAAGTATAGGCTAAATTTTGAAAAGATATTCAATTGGCTCAAGAAACGACCATGTGCTCGCAAAAGAGGATTAGGGACAAAGCTACCTTTTGATAGAGATTGGATAATTGAATCTTTAAGTGATTCTACAATCTACATGGCTTTTTATACCATAATCCATAAATTGAAAGAATATCAAATCAAACTAGAGCAATTAACTCCAGAGATTTTTGATTATATTTTTTTAGAGAAAGGAGAGATAGAAGCACTCACTAATAAAGTAAAAATAGATAAAAAAATTCTCCAAGAATTACAAAGAGAATTTCTTTATTGGTATCCTGTTGATCATCGTCATACAGCAATAATGCATATTTCTAACCATTTAAGTTTCTTTATTTTTCATCATGTAGCAATCTTCCCTGAAAAAAATTGGCCAAAAATGATATCCCTAATAGAACCATTGATAATTGAGGGGCAAAAAATGGGTAAATCAAAAGGGAATGTAATATCATTGGCAGAAATTCAGCAGGATTATGGAGCGGATTTGTTTAGATTTTACGTATCCCATAGTGCTGAATTTAGTGCATACATGGATTTTCGAAAGAAAGAAATAGATTCAGTGAAAAATCATATACAGAGATTTTATAATTTTATGTACGATAGTATATTGAATTCGAAGGATATAGGAGATAAATTTGAAAATATCAATACTGATTATGCGAAGGCAATATTATCAAAAATTATTAGAAAATTCATTCAAGCTGATAAAGTATTGGAAGAATATAATATACGGAAATATCTTCAAATTTCGTTTTATGAAGTTTTTAATTTATTGCAGGAATTGATTAGGGATACTGATGATACTAACGATTTTTTAGTAGTATTTAATTTAATTTATTCAGATTGGTTGAAAATTCTTTCATTAACGATTCCTCATCTCTGTGAGGAGTTATGGGAACTAGCGGGAAATAGAAATTTCATATCAAAAGAAATTTGGGGCGACTTTAATAAGAAATATATTAATCCTGAATTTGAAATTGAATTTGAATTCATATCTAACGTTATCGATGATATTTTCAACATAAAGAAATTAATTAAGTCTCAGAAATCAAATAAAATCTATATCTATACTGCCCCTACATGGAATTATGAAGTTCTTAAGATAATTCAATCAAAAAACGGGGATTTCAATTTAATAATTGCTAAAACTAAAGAAGATAATGAATTAATTAAGAACAAGGAATTAATTCCATTTATAAAGAGTCAAATAAATGAACGATTATGGGAGAAAAAATTACCTGAACAATCAGAAATTAAATTACTAAAAAAATATAAATCTTATATAGAAAAACGTGTAAATGCCAATATCATAATTGACTCAAAATTTGATCCAAAAAAGAGATCAACTAAGGCGAGACCATTTAAACCAGGGTTATACATCGACGCATAGAAACTAAATCATAAAATTAAAGTTTGTTTTTCTGTATCATTTTAAGGAGATCCAAGTATTTTATGATCTCTTTAGTATCACTTTTTCCGATACAATAATCCAACTGTTTAGAAAAGTACTGGTTTAATATTTTTAATTGAGGACTTGAAATTATGAATTTATTTCCCTCCTCAATTTGTTTATCCAAAATAGTATCTTTTACTTCTTCTACATTCATATTTATAATCTGAAGCGCAATCCATTCGAAGACATCATCAATGTTTTCATTTGTTTTAGCTGATGTTTCCATATAATAAATACCGAGACTTTTTGCTAATTCAATCCCTTCTTCTGCAGATATTTCTCTTGAATCTGTCAAATCAACTTTATTTCCCACTAGAATTAGTACGATGTTTTCAAAAGCTACTTTCGTGATTATATTATACCACTTCTTCACATTCTCAAAAGATTCTCGATTAGTAATATCATAAACTATAATGCCTGCACGTGAATCTGTTAGATAATCTGGCCAAAGACGTTGAAATTGGCTTTGTCCGGCTAAATCCCAAATCATAAATCTTACTGATGTATTTAGCTCATCAAACTTACATTCTTTCTTAGATATAAAAGTTCCAATGGTCGCTTTATAGTCTGCTTTAAAAATTCCATGTACATATCTCTGTACCATACTAGTTTTTCCTACTCCACCATCTCCAATTAAACTCAATTTGTAGACATAGCTAGTGGAAAGAGGAGCTTTTTGATAATACTCCATTTTATGTCTCAATTTATCTACTTCTGTCTGTCTCTTGATCTTTGGTATAACTGGACTAACAGGCAACTCACCATCAATTATTCGTGCTACTTTATCAGCAGCAAGATAAGTATATGGAAAAATATCATCAACATAAGCATTAGGATGAAGAATTGATACTAAAACATGATCTGATCCCGATTCACAAAAGATAAACCTGAATTTATCAGTATCAAAAGTACCAGCACCAAAAGTGCCTATATCAAAATCTTGAGTTATTTTTTTTAGTATAACTTCAACTAGAGAACTAAAGGCACCCACAAATCTTTTTTCATCTACACTGTCTGGATCTCGTGTTAGGATCTCAACAACTAACCCATCATGCCCTACTAAAAGCACAGATATTAAGGAATCTCCTACTTCCTGCATGTACCACTTAAACAATGCATTTAACTTATCCTTATCAATATACACCATTATGAATTAACCCAATTTTTATTCATTTGGCAATATGGCAATAAAAGATATATTTTTATTGTGTATATTACTATAATAGGGTTTGATTATTTGAATTCTTTCAAAATAAAAAAATAATTGAAAAATTACTTAAAATAATCGTTTTTAACTTGTTATTATTGGTAAAGAGAAATAAAAGGTAGATCCCTTCTTTCTCCCTTTCGACTTAACCCAAATATTCCCTCCATGAAGTTCAACAATCTTTTTTGAGATATAAAGGCCTAAACCAGATCCCTCAGAAACTACATCTAATCCTTGTCCATAGCGTTCAATCTTTCCAAACTTCTTGAAGATTTTTTCTTTTTCTTCATCAGTGAGACCGATGCCTGTATCTTCAACTGAAATTACATATTTCCCTTTCCGAATTTCTGATCTAATAATAATTTTCCCATTTGGAGGTGTATATTTAATAGCGTTACTGAGTAAATTTACAATAACCTCATAGATTCTTTCTTTTTCAAAAAATGTAATCATTTTTTCCTTTATATCTAAAATTAAATTATGATTTCGAGTTTCTACTAATCCCTTCAAATCTCTGACACAGAATCTTATCAAAAAGGCTAAATCATCTTCGAGTTTATTCAATTTAATTTGACCTGATTCAAGTTTCGAAGTCTCCAACAAGTCCTTTATCAATGATTCAAGTCGAGAACAACCTTGCTTAATTTCATGCAGAACAGAAATAGTATAGAAATCCAAGTCTTCATAGTGTTGATTCAATAATAAATCAGCATATCCTTTTATTGATACTAATGGTGTTTTCAATTCATGAGAGGTTCTACTTAATAATTCTGATTTTAATCTACTTACTTCTTTGAGTTGTTCCTCTATTTGCTTTTTAACAGTAATATCCATAAATGTGATTAAAATGGCTTCTCTTCCCTCATAAACAATAGGCTTAGTATAAATGTCAATCCATTTAAGTTTCCCAGATTGGGTGATTATTCGACACTCATATTGATTTACTGAGCCAGATTTCCCTTCTTGTCTTTCATTAAATTTTTCTATAATTAACTCAACATCATCTTTGTGAATTATTTTATAGGTATCCTCTACGCTCCATGTTTCGATATTTTGGAGAGGATATTCAATCATTTCTGCTACAGCAGTATTAGCAAATTGAATAAATCCATCTTGTTGTATAACCACACCTAAGGCGGATTGCTCTGCTATTGTTCGAAATTTTAATTCTGACTCTCTTAATTTTTCTTGGATTCTTTTAAGATAAGTTATATCCACCATAGATAAAATTACTTTTTCCCATGTGTCTTCGAATCCTGGAAGTATAGACGTTTTAGCATAAACATACATATCTTCTCCTTTGAAATTTTTTAAATTTAACTCAGATTCATACATTGTTTCACCTTTAATCAAAGTTAACATTTCCCTTTTATTATCTAATAAAACTTCCTCTGATAGATATTCTAGGTTGTCAAGTAATTGATTTAATCTCGAATACACTTGTTCTTTTTTCGTTGCCTTGTAAACTTCTAAAGTTTTATTATTTACATTTACAGTTTTAACCTGTATCATACATTTCAAAATTTCTTCAGGATTCTTAAAATATCTCTCAAAATCATTAATACCTGAAGTTTTTAAATTATCTATGTAAGTTTTCAATTCTGAAAAATCTTGCTCCATTAAAGCTACGGGGGAATTCTCAAATAAATCTCGATACCTCAATTCTGACTGCCGAATTTTCTCCTCTGCTTTCTTAATGTCAGTTATATCATGGTTGATAGATACCGCACCAATGGGATTTCCAGTTATATCTTTAATTAATGAGATTGATGAATAAACAATTAAATTTGAGCCATCCTTTTTTGAATGAATAGCCTCACCTCTCCATATTCCTTTTTCTAATAGAAGATTTAATAACGATTGTGGATTGTCATATGGATGGACTTCTGGGATTATATCTTTCATATTTCTCATTAACACTTCATTTATATCCCAACCATAAATTGATTCCGCTGCTTTATTCCAACTAATGATATTAAACTTTAAATCGGTAGAAATAATCGCATCTGAGATATGGTCAACAAGTTTCGCTTGATATTGAATTTTTTCTTCATTTTTCTTATTTAAAGTGATATCAATCAAAGAACCTATAATCTCAGAAGGTTTCCCAATTTCGTCTCTTAAAAGTCTAACATCATGGCGAATCCAGTGATATAATCCATCTTTAAACTTAAATCGATACTCAAAACCAAAGTTTTCTAAAACTGGTATCTGACTTAGTCTTGATATAACAGATTTTATATCTTCAGGGTGGATTTTACTCTCCCAAAATTTAGGATTATTCAAAAAATCATGCGGATCGTATCCTGTCCACTCTTTCACATTCTCGCTTAAGTATGTAATTTCAAAACCTTTTGAAGCCTTAGCTGTATATATTACGGCGGGGCTAGTTGATAGAAGATGCTTTAATCTTTCTTCTGATTCTTTAATTCTAAATTCTGCATTCTTTCGATTTGAAATATCTCCTATAAAAACTGCTACAGTATTACTAGAGAAATATAGAAATCGTGCTTCATAGTGGTGAATCACTTCATTTATTGGTAATGTATATTCTAATATTTGAGTCATTTTCGTTTTTAAAGTCATTTCCACGTATTTCAAAGATAAATCACCAAGATCAGATGGTAATATTTCACTCATCCTTTTTCCCAAAAATTCTTCGGAAGGAATATATAAATCTTCTTCTTTCGCACTATATTCTAAAATTGTAGTATCTTCTGCAAGTAAGAAAAATATATCAGGTATACTTTGAAAGACGCTTCTAAATCTATCTTCAGATTCCTTTAATTTTTCTTCAGCCAATTTTCTTTCAGTAATATCTCTCGAAACTGTAAGAATTTTATATTTACCATCATTATCTAAAAATGTTTTTCCACGGGTTTCTGTCCAGATATAATATCCATTCTTATGTAGAATTCTTGCTTCAATAGAACCTTCGCCAGATTTAAATGTTTCATTAAATGCTAATATAACTCTATTTTGATCATCCGGATGGATTAGACCTACAAAACTTTTATTCAATAACTCCTTAACAGAATAACCCGTGAATTTGCTATGAGTTTCTTCATTTATATATTCGATGTGAGCTTCTCTGTTTACAACAGAGACCATATCATTGATGTTTTCAGTAAGTAAACGATAATTTTTTACTGATTCCTGTAGCTTTTGTTCTGCTTCTTTTTTTTCAGTGATATCCCTTGAAATCATTATGAGCTTCTTTTCTCCATTTTCCATAAATACTTTCCCTTTAGATTCTAGCCATCTATAATCTCCTTTCTTAGACTTAACCCTTGTTTCACCTATTGCTTCCCCATATTGAAATACTCTTTTAAAATTTTCTAAAGCTCTCTGCATATCTTCAGGATGAATGATTTTTAAAGAGTTCTTCCCTTTTATATCTTCAAATGAGTATCCTAAGAGTTTTTCAATAACACTCTCATTTGCATATTCTAAATCTAATTTATCATTATAAAGCGCTATTATATCATTAGCATTTTCTATCATCAGGCTATACTTTTCACTAAACTCTTCATTTTGATCATCTGCTTCTTTTTTTTTTAAACCATAGATAATCTCGTTTAGTACTAGTAAAACTCTATTTTTCTCATAATATCCTATAGGAATACTGAATTTTGATTCAAAGGTTTTGAAATACCCTTTTCTATGTTTTAATCTTATTTCTTGAGTAATTGGTTCTTTTTCATTACAAATCTTTAATACATTAATGACAGTTTCAAGATTTTCATAATTTACGTAATCTAAAAATGATTTTCCTATTATATCATCAGCCATATAACCCAGAGACTTTAACAAGGGTTTATGATTAATGTATTTAACTTCACCCTTTTGATTTACGAGAACAATTAGCTCATTTATGTTTTCTGTAATCGATTCATAGTTATCTTGAAAAATCTTAACCCTTTCCTTCGATTCAATCATTTCCAATTAACCCTAATATATTTAAAAAAGAAGAAATAAACCATACTATATTTATATTATACCAATAAAACACATAAATTTAACACTTTGGCTAATTTGAAATTTCTTTTGGGCAGAAAAAATAATTATTGATTTTGACGCTTTTTTCAATCCAATCCATACACTTGTTTTGGTGTGAGATAATCTGGAAATTTATCTAGCATTTTTAATCTAATGAGATAACAAAGATGACAGGCATCAACATAGCGGTCTTCATGCTCTATATTAAATTCTCTAACCAATTGAGCAGGTCCTCCTTTATTTAATGGTGCGCATATAGGATGTGAATCGGGATTATAATTTTTGATTAGCTCTGATAGTGGAGTTTTCCAAAAATTACCAAGACTTAAGCCTTGGCAAATATGTGCATTTCCAAACGGATCAACATGTATCCTCCCAAGTCCTTTGAAATCTTCATATGGACAATCATTCAATTCTTCCCATGGTCTTGTCGGTAAATCTTTTATTAATTTCTCAACAGCTCTACCTTTAAACATAGCACCTCCACCAATAACAGGTTCTCCCTTTTCTTGAGTCTCGTCAATTTTAACTGTTGGTTCTTCAATACAGATCGTCCCTACTGGTAATTTTAGGTTATTAGATGCCTTTTCAGCAATTTTTGAAAGGCTTTCATCTATATTTTCATAGTGAAATGTATCATTACTGACACTCAAATCATCTATATCCAATTCTGAGAGATTTTTAAGCCAGATTTCAGCATCCTCAACACTAGTTGCCCAATAAGAATTTGTGACTATTCCCACCTTAAAGCCTTCTTTTTTTGCAAGCCTTATCCCTTCGACCATTATAGGATAATAAAGGAATGGTTCACCTCCCTCAAAATAGATCCATTCTACAGTCCCAATTTTCTTTGCTTCACTTAAAACTTCCCTAATTTGCTTTAGAGTAAAAGTTCCTTGAGAATTTGGGCTACAATATAAAAAACAATGATCACATGAATAATTACATGTATATGTTAATAAAAAATGGATACCTTTTAATACCATTATCTTTCCACTCTATAACATTAATTTCAAATTGAACAATTCTTAATCTTAAATAAAATTAATTAATTAGATATCATTAACCTATAGAAAATTTCAAAAAAGGAGTAATTATGACAAAACCGATAAGTATGTATGAAAAATACTTCAGAGATCCAAAACGAGAGCCAGTCCTCGTAGATTATGTACGCACACCAATGGGAAAGAGAAGAGGGACAATTGTGTGGCATAGAGGAGATGATCTTGTTGTTCATTGTTACCAAACAATTTTGAATCGCACAAATTTTGATCCAAACCTAATTGGTGACTCTATTGTTGCATGTAACAGCCAAATTGGTGATTGTGCTTTAGACATTGGAAGAACTGCTGCGTTAGCAGCTCATTTACCGATTAGTGTGCCAGGAATGTCGATAAATCGTCAATGTGCTAGCGGAGCACAAGCAGTCATATCTGCATGGCAAGCGATTGCCTCAGGGATCCATGATTCAGTAATATGTGGAGGAGTGGAAGTTCAAAACAAATATCCTATCATGTCTGATACATACATTTTTGATAGAGAACAAAACAAGGCTGTAATGATCCCACCAAATAAGAAAATCCAAACTAATCCTGAAGTTGTAAAGAAAGCAAAAGAATACAAAGCCCAAATGGCGGATCAAATTACTGCTGCTCATTACCTTGGAGTCGTATGGATGGAAAAGTCTGGGAAATCACTGGAAGAATTTAGAAATGAATTAGATGGATTATCTTTACATTCTCATAAGAAAGCATGTTCGACTTGGGATGAAAGAGGTAAGGAAATTGAGCCGATATGGTGCCCCAAAATCGATGAAAATGGAAATCCTATGCTAGATGAAAAGAAGGAAATTGCAAACGATCCAAGCTTATCAATATTAACAGAAAAAGATGAGACTCCCCGTCCCGGTACATCAATGGAAAAACTAGCAAGTTTGCGAACAATTGCTGGAAGAAAGAGTAAGGCTTTTCTTACTGCAGGTAATAGTTGCCCTACAACTGATGGTGCTGCAGCACAACTATGGATGACAAGAGCTTTAGCTGAAGAATACGGTCTCAAAATAAGAGCAAGTATTGTAAGCTTTGCAGTTGTTGGAACTGATCCCGTACTTATGTTAACTGGACCAATAAAAGCAATTCCAGAAGCTTTAGAGCGCGTAAACATGTCTTTAGATGATATGTCTTTTGTAGAAATTAATGAAGCTTTTAGCCCTGTTGTATATGCAAGTTGTTATGATTTAGGATTGGAATGGAATGATGAACGACTTAACCCATGGGGCGGAGCAATTGCCTTAGGGCATCCCACAGGAATGACAGGTGCTCGTCTAATAGGTTCAAATGTACATCAATTAGAGAAATCAGGAAAAGAATTCGCAATATCCTCTATGTGTGTGGGATTAGGTATGGGTGCTGCTACAATCATAAGAAACGAACATCCAAAGTAATAACATTCTTATTTTTTTATTTTTTCTCTCAATTTTTAAAATTAATTAAGTTTATAGTTTTGGTTTGAATTTAATTCATATAAAACTAGAAATAAAGGTTAATATCAGATGATAGAATTTACTGAAGAGCAAGAATTAATCCGAGAGAGTGTAAAAGAATTTGCTCAAAAGAAAATCGCACCTATTGCACTTGACATGGAGAAAAACAAAGAAATCCCTAAAGATGTTATTAAGGGGATGGCAGAATTAGGAATACTGACCTGTACTGCAGATCCTGAGTATGGAGGATCTGGATTAGATGCAGTAACCGCGGGAGTAATCGCTGAGGAATTAGCTAAAGGAGATTGTACAGGATCAACATGCGTCTTTTATCTTGTACAAGCAGCGTGGGGATATTTATTAAACAAATATGGAACAGAAGAGGCAAAAAAGGAAATATTTCCAAAAACTTGTTCAGGAGAGTGGTTTCTGGGAATTGCTACTACTGAAAGTGGTGGCGGAACTGATGTGGTAGGGGGAAAAACGACTATTAAGAAAGATGGGGATTCGTTTATTGTTAATGGAGAAAAAATGTATATTAGTGGTGTACGTGAAGCTGTAACTAATGGTGGAGGTCATGTTACTATTGCTCATCAATCACCTGAATTGGGTTCTAGGGGTATGACCGTATTCTACTTACCTTTAACCGCTGAAGGGATTACACCTACTTACATAGATGATTTAGGAAGAGAGGGAATTTCTTGTGGAGGATTTTCAATTGATAATGTAGGAATTCCCAAACATTATATTCTCGGGGAGGAAAATAGAGGATTTTATATTATTCATGAAGGCTATGAATACGCTAGAGCATTAATCACTGTAATTTGTGCTGCAGCAGGTTTAAAATCGTTGGAAAATGGCATGAATTACGTTAAAGAAAGAACAGTATTTGGAAAACCTTTAGGAAAATTCCAAGAGATTAACTTTAGATTAGCTGAACACTACACAAAACTTGAAATGTTAAAACGAATAGGTTATGAAGCTTTAAGAGCTATCGACTTAGAACAAGAAGGGAAAGGAAATCGATTTGAAACGAGTAAAATAGTCGCAATGTCAAAAATGTTTGCTTCTGATTGGGCATGTGAAGCTATAAACGATGTTATACAATGGCAAGGGGCTTTTGGATACTCTCGGGAGTGTCCAGACCAAGCGGCATGGCGAGCAGTAAGATCATTTTCATTAGCAGAAGGAACACGTGAAGTAATGAAGATGATTGTAGCAAGAGAACTTCTGGGGAAAGAATTAACGTCTTATAAGTAATATCCATAACTTTTTTTTATATTTTTAATACTTTTTATATTAATTCTTTAGAGAAATAAATATTAAAATAGGTAGATGTTCAACACTATGAACAAAATTATTATTTGTGTCAAGCAAGTTCCTGAAACTAATGACCTCAAAATTGACACTAATTCAAAAAAGGTTTTAAAAGAAGGAGTTTCTACAACAATAAATCCTTTCGATCAATTCGCTTTAGAAGAAGCTATTAAAATAAGAGAGGAAGGCGATGAGATTATTGCCATTTCTATCGGGGAACCTGAAACAAAAAGCACCTTAATGCGATGTTTAGCTTTGGGTGCTGATAAAGGTGTATTATTAAACGATGAAAAATTTCAGGATTCTGACGTTTATGCTACATCTAATATCCTTGCGGCGGCAATTAAAAAGATTGGGGATTATAAAATAATTTTCTGTGGTAATTCTGCTTTTGACACAGGTTTAGGACAAGTCGGTCCTGAATTAGCTGCTATATTAGATGTCCCTCAGGTAACATATGTAGAAAATGTAGAAAGAATAGAGAATGAAAAACTTGTTGTAAAAGCTCAAACCGATGAGGGATACAATATCATTGAATCAGACCTCCCAATGGTTGTTGCTTGTATCCCACCTTCATCTTTTCAACCTTCTATACCACCCTTGCCAAAAATTTTAGCTGCCAATAAAAAACCATTTGATATTTGGAATGCAGAAAATATTGGTGGAGATGAGGGTAAATATGGTTCTAAAGGATCCCTAATTAAAATTGTTAATCTCTATGAACCACCAAAAAGGGAACAGGGTATTGTTATTACCGAAGAACCAGAATTAGCTGTAGAAAAATTAATGGAATTATTGTCAAAGGATAAGGTGATATAATAATGGTTAATAATAGAGATATCTGGGTTTTTATAGAGATTAAAAAAGACGTTATTAGGGGTGTTTCTTTTGAATTGCTTGGAAAGGCAAAGGAATTAGCGAAAAAATCAAATGAGAAGGTATGTGTGGTTTTACTTGGAAATAATATATTAAAGTTCACTGAAGGTTTATCTTCGTATGGTATTGATAAAATATATTTTTGTAACGATGCATTATTGGAAGATTATTTGAATGAAACATATTCTTCAATTCTTTTAGACATGATCAAAGAATATCTTCCTAATATCATTTTGTTTCCTGCAACTAAGATTGGTAGAGATATAGCACCTAGGCTAGCAGCAAAACTAGATACTGGTTTATCAGCAGATTGTATAGATTTAGATATTCAAGATGGAAATCTAATTCAAACACGCTCCGTATATGGTGGAAATTACTTAGTGGATATAATTTGTCCTGAAGCAAGACCTCAAATGGTAACAGTAAGACCAAACGTAATGGACAAAATTCAAATACAAGAGAAGAATCAACCTGAATTTATAGAATTTCCTTGTAGCATAGATCCAAACCAATTACAGACAAAGTTGATTGAAAAAATTGCTACAACAGTTTCTAATGTAAAACCAATCGATGAGGCTGATGTTATTGTTTCTGGAGGTAGAGGGATAGGCAGTGAAGAAAATTTTAAAATCATTCAAGAATTAGCTGATGTGTTAAATGCTGCGGTAGGTGCTAGTAGGGCTGCTGTTGATGCTGGTTGGATATCTAAATCATGCCAAGTAGGGCAAAGTGGTACTGTTGTATGCCCGAATATTTATATCGCTTGTGGCATATCAGGAACAACTCAACACTTAGTTGGGATGAAAAGCAGTAAAAAAATTATAGCTATAAATAAAGATCCAAATGCTCCTATATTTGACGTATGTGATTATGGAATTGTAGGTGATTTTAAAGTAATATTACCCTTGTTAAAAGAAGCATTGGAGAAAAAATTATCTCAAGATTAATTGTAAATTGTAAACTAAACATTCTTTAATTTTCTCTCCTTTTTTTAAATACGTTGCCACTTGGGGAAGAATTTTTAATACTAGCTTTAATTTTTGGGATATTAATTGGTTCGATCTCTGCAGTTGTTGGTATTGGAGGTGGGATCCTATTCATACCAACATCTATATTTATTTTTGGCTTTCCCCTAAAAGAAGCTGTTGTAATCTCTCTTTTTTCCATGACTGGTTTGAATATCAGTGCTTCACTACGATACATGAAAATGAGATTAATCAATTATCGTCTTTCAATAATATATAACCTATGGGATTTACCTGGGGTAATAGTTGGTGCTTGGATCACCACAGTAATAACACAAAACATTTTATCTGGAATATGTGGTACCTTAATAGTAGTTTTAAGCATAATTCTGTTCCGAAGGAATAATAAAGAACACCATGAAATAACTAGTAACCCCGATTCCCATAATGAAGGGAAAACTGATAGTAATAAAAAATTAAAACGAAAAAAGGTCTTAGGTGTAAGTAATCCAGTAATTGCATCTTTTAGTTCTTTTTCTGGAGGATTTATATCCGGTTTGGGTGGATTAGGTGGAGGAACTGCTGATACAACTACTATGATTTTATTAGGTATAAATCCTAAGGAAGCAGCAGCAACTTCTCAATTTGCTATGGTTTTTACCTCTGTTAGTGGAGTAATTATCCACATATTTTTTGGATCATATAATGGTTCTATTCTTTGGCCAATTATTATGACATTAGGGGGAATCATTGGTGCTCAAATAGGGACCTATTTAAGTATGAAATTGGAAACTAATATTATTAGAAAGTTGCTAGCAGTATTTGCGTTCTATACTGGAATTTTACTTATCCTTTTAATGTTCGAAATTGGTTGGTTCTAATAAGGAAACATTTCTATAATTTCTATTTGAGCTATATGCCCACATTGCTGTTTGAAAACTTTTACAATGAATTAATGTTTTAATAAATTTCTTACATAGTGTCAGTTTAGAATAAATTTTTCTTGAACAATTTCTTTGTGTCTTAAGAAAGTCTTCATTTTCTATATTATTTACCTTATAAGTCAAATGTGCCATATCATAAAACTTCCAATCTTGAGGAAAATTAGTATATATAAGCCTTTCGTTTTCTCTTAAATCCTTGAATAATCTCGTACCTGGTAAAGGAGTTAAAGTAGTAGTTTGAATAGCATCTATACGATTTTTCAAGATATATTTCGTTTTTCTGTACATACTTTCCTTAGTTTCTGAATCAGAACCAAAAATAAATGCTCCTAAAACAGCGATTTTATACTTATTAATATTTTTGAAAGTTTTTTCATACTCAAGTTGGAGGTTCAATTTTTTATCCATCAATCTAAGTTCTTCTGGATCAGCAGATTCCAATCCTAAAAAGACTATCTTACATCCTGCTTTTGCTGCCCATTTTATGACTTCTTCATTACTCCCAAAATTTAGTGAAGCTTGACAGAACCAAGTTTTATTTAGCTTTTTTTTTACCATTCCTTTAAAAAGATTGATTGCTCTCTCTTCAGCATTTTTACCATACCCTAAGATATTATCATCCACAAAAAAAATCATTCTTTGAGGCATTTGAGCTAATTCATCTAAAACTTCCTCGTATGGTCGTTGTCTGTATTTTCTTCCATTGAAAGCGCTGACTGAGCAAAAATAGCAGTCCATAGGGCAACCCCTTGAAGTTTGTAAAGTTCCAAACAAGTATTTATTACTGTATATATCCCGATTGGGTATAATTGAATTCTTTAAATCTAAGTGAACACCCTCATATTTTTCTTTTAATCCATTATTAAGGTAATCATTCAATACTGTAGACCAAATGCTCTCAACTTCGCCTATGACTACAGAATCTACATACTTTAATGCTTCCTCAGGAACCATTGAAGCATGAATTCCACCCATAATAACTGGAATATTCTTATTTCTATATTGAGTAGCAATTTCATATGCACGGTTTGCAACTGAAGTAAATGCTGTTATTCCAACTAAATCAGCGTTTTCAAATTTATAATTGTCAAAATTTTCGTCAATTAGTTTAACTTGAAATGACTCAGGGGTTAGGGCAGCAATTATTCCTAATCCTAAAGGTGGGAAAGTCGAGGAGGGATTTATCGTTAATCCCCCAACGTCTTTATTTACCGGATTGATTAATAAGAGTTTCTTTTTAGTAGGATCTTCGTCAAATTCTTTAGATTTACTTTCCAAATTGAATTTTGTTTTCAAATCTCGGATTAAAATGTAAATTCCTGTGAAATAGGACACTAAACTTATGAAATATATCATAGAAAAAAGTAATATTGCTATTAAATCTGTAGATAGAAAAATAATATTAATTATTATTGTAGGAAAAGAAAAAAACAGGATCGGGATAACAAACGGGGACTTATTTCCAATCTTAATAACTACATTTTCATTTAGAGCTGTTTGTTTGAGTCCAGAAAGGTATGGCATGGGAAAAAATACTATAAAGGAAGGTATTATTATCCAAATATAATCTTGTATAAAGATAAAACTGATTGAAATCAGTAAAATTAAAAAAATAATTAGTGGATAAAGGTATTTGATTTTCACTCTCTCTAACCTCTTGTTAGCACTCTTGTTTTGGATTCTTTTAAAATAGAAGTTACACCAATACTAGGTTATCTAAATTAAAGAGGATTAAAAAAGTTTAAGAAGCTTTTTTAAATACCTATAATTCTTTATGACTATGAATAAAGTAGCAATTATTGGAGTAGGTCATACTAAATTCGGTAGATTACAAGAAAAAGGATTGATGGATCTCTTATGTGAAGCTTCCTTAGAGGCAATTGAGGATGCTAACTCTAGTAATAGAGATTTTGATTCAGTATATGTAGGAGTGATGAGTCCAGAGATTCTCAATCAAATTTCAGGTGTTGCAAGTGCTCTTGTAGATAGGATAAGTCTAATTCCTGCTGCCGCAGATGATATTAAAAATGGGCCTGCGAGTGGAGGTTCTGCAATAAAAGCTGGATTTCAAGCAATCGCTTCCGGAATGAGTGAGTTAGTCTTAGTAGTAGGGGGAGAAAAAATGACTCATATTACAACACCTGGCTATGTTACTTCCAACGTTGCCACTCTAACCCATCCAGAAGCGGAACGACCTCATGGTGTTTCCCTTCCTTCTTTTGCGGGGTTGTTAACACGAGCTTACCTTGAAAAATTCGATGTTAAACTAGATTGGATTTCTGATATAGCAATCAAGAATCATAAGAATGGAGCATTGAATCCAAATGCCCATTTTCAACGAACAATTGAAGATTTTATGAAAAGTTCTATTCAAAAAGGTAGAGGGAACTGGGATAATGTCTATGAATTCCTTAAGGATGATAAAGCGAATCCAATAATTGCAGATCCCTTAAGACTATTCCATATATGTCCAATTTCAGATGGTGCAGCAGCTTTGGTTCTTTGTAATGCTGGAAAAGCCAAAGAATATTGTGATACTCCCATTCTAATCTCTGGTATTGGTCAAGCAACTGATACTCATATCGTTTTTGAACGAGAGGAACTAACCACATTAAATGCATTAAGATTATGTTCTGAACAAGCTTATAAAATGGCTAAAAAATCTCCAGAAGATATTGATGTAGCGGAACTACATGACGCTTTCGAGATACTTGAAGCAGTTCAGTCAGAAGATATAGGATTTTTTAAAAAAGGAGAAGGCGCTAAAGCAGCTCATGAAGGTTATACACAAATTGGAGGTAAAATACCTATAAATCCCTCAGGAGGATTAAAAGCAAGAGGACATCCTCTTGGAGCCACAGGTGTTGCACAAGTAGTAGAATTAGTTTGGCAATTACAAGGAGAAGCCGGAAGAAGGCAAGTTGATGATGCTGAAACAGGAATTACGTGCAACTTTGGGGGATTTGGGAACAATATTTTGTCAATCTTAGTAGAACGGATCTGATTATTACAAATCTAAGATTTCATTAATTCTGACAATATAATTTCTTGTCATTTCTCGAAAAATTCAAATAAAGGCTGCCCTTTCTATCTGTATTATGGATAAAGATCTTATTAAATGGGATTTAAGCGATTTCTATAAGGATATTAATGATCCCCAAATTGACGAGGATTTTGAAACTATAAATATAGCTACAGAGAAGTTTAATAAAAACGTTAAAGGTAAGTTAAATTTTCCCTCTCTTACTTCCAAACAATTATTAAGCTGGTACAAAGAATATGAAAGCATATCTGAACAACTTTATTATTTAAATTTATACTCACGTTTGTTATATTCTATAAATTCTTTAGATGATAAAGTAAAATCTTTTCGGGCGAAGATTGAGGATTTTGAAGTCAAAATTAGAGAAAAACTATTGTTTTTTGATCTGGAATTAAATTTAATTTCAGAGGATAAATTTAAAGAATTATTACATGATACAAAACTCAGTAGTTATACTCATGCTCTTAAATTTAATCGATTAAAAAAAAAGCATCAACTTTCTGAAAAAGAAGAACAAATAATATTAATGAAAGATATTACGGGTGCTAGTGGATTTATTAAGCTTTATAATGAATTGAAAAGTAGCTTCATTTTCGATTTTGAAGTAGAAGGGAAGAAAAAAAAGTTAACAGAAGCAGAATTGTTTTCTTTTTTGTTTCAAAAAGATAAAGATCTTCGATATAAAGCTTTAAGTGCGATTGTATTTGAATATGAGAAGAATGAAATGGTTTTTACTCATATTTTTAATAATATGTTGAAAAGTTGGGATTTAGAATGCAAAAAAAAGAATTACGAGAGCCCAATATCAAGAAGAAACCTTGAAAATGAAGTGAGTGATGAAAGTGTGGAAATTCTTGGAGAAGTCACTACAGAAAGTTATCCTATCGTTGAGAAATACTACAAGTTGAAAAAAAGTATTTTAAATCTTCCTGATCTCCACATGTCAGATATTTATGTGCCATTAGGCAAGATAACAAAAGAATATTCATATGACGGAGCATTAGAACTCATTAAAAATGCAGATAATGATTTTTCTCCAGAATTTAAAGATATAATAGAAAAAATGGTTTTATCTAACCATATTGATGCTACACCCCGAAGAGGAAAAAATAGGGGTGCATTTTGCTCGAATGGAAAATTAAATCATTATCCTTTTGTTTTTGTAAATTTTACTGGTACTATTGATTCAGTCCGATCCTTGGCTCATGAACTTGGTCATGCATTTCATGCGTGTTATAATCTAAGAACACAAAACTTCATAAATATAGGGATCTCGTTGGTTGTAGCTGAAATTGCCTCTGTCTTCAATGAAATCTTAGTTTTTGACTATTTAATGAATACAGATTTATCAAAAGATGAGAAAATCTCCCTATTGAGCAACTTTCTAGAATCAAAGTTTAGTACTTCGCATAGACAAAATGCATTCTACAGGTTTGAGAAAAAAATTCATAATCTATTAGAGGAGAAATTACCCTCAACTGAAGAAATTAAAGATATTTTTGTAAAAGAAATGAAATTAATGTTTGGTAATTCTATTAGTAATATTAGAGAAGATTACGCAAGTTACTGTTTTGTAGTACCCCATTTTTTACAAGTGCCTTTCTATGTTTATGCATATAATATGTCTAATCTATTAGTAATCTCAATATATCAACTATACCTTGAGCAAAAAGAGGAATTTGTACCAAAGTTTATAAAATTACTAACTATTGGAGGCTCGTTAACACCTGAAGAAATGTTATCTGAAATCGGTATCGACTTAAAAGATGCTTCCTTCTGGCAAAAAGGAATTAATTATCTTTCTGATAAAATAGATGAATTAGAACAATTAGTAAAAGAAAAATTTTAAGTAGATAGATGGATCTGAAGACATATTAAACTAACATTATATTTTACTCGTTCAATGATTCAATTTCTAAAAGAAAGAGGTTTGCAATAGTTATCCATTTCTGTTTTGTTTCCGCATCTAGAGTGCTTTTTTCTGTTAAATTTTTCCCTTTTGTAAGGTAATCAACCGTACGCTTTAGATCATCGAGTTCTTTATAACAAATTCCTAATTTAATGTAAGTTTGAGGAATATACCACTCATCACTGGCCAAATCTATTGCCTTTAAAAATTCTTCAATTGCTTTCTCATATTCTTCAAAATACATCAGTATTTCTCCATAAGTATCATGGTATGTACCATTTTCAGGTACTTTTTCAACAAGATTCGCAATAATGTCAAGAGATTCTTCTTTTCTATCCAAATATTGAAGCCAGTATGCTTTATAACTAACAAGATCATTCTCTTTTGGATACTTAACTATTAATTCAGCAATAATTTCTAAGCCTGCCTTCACTTCCTGCATCCTTCTCAGAACGGATGCTTTTTTCATCTGTATTTCCAATTCATCTTTAGGGAAAATCTCCAACATTTTATCTAATAAGCTTAATACCTCATCGAATTGATTATAATACATCAAAATTCTTATCTTTGAATTATAGAGGTCAAGATTTTCTGGATCTGATTCAATTTGTTTATCGATTTTTTTTACTTCTTCTATGTATGTATCTTGTAGCTCTTCAATACTTCTTGTTTGAAAAATATCAATCATATCTTGCCAAATTATTCCCTCTAATTTATCATAGGTCTCTTTCAATTCTACTTTTGCTTCAATTTTATATGCTAAATAATTAATATACAATGGCAAAAACTTACGTAATGGCTCTTTTAGATCTTCATGAAATAATATCTTACAGATGTCTTCTAAAATATTATCTATTGTGTTCTTGATATCTAGGGATCTCGAAAATAGTTTATTTAAATACGTAAATTTAGTTATGTATTCCTCAGTTATGGCTCGTAACATTATTTCTAATCTTTCACCTTCTTGAAAATAATAATGAATATCTGATTTTGGTGCTATTTTAAAAAACCTAATTGGGAAAATTTGATTATCAATAATTTCATCAAGGTAATAGTACAATTTTGAATCTTTAATTTTATAAATAGTTGAAAATTTCTCTGGGGAAATGTAATCAGGGTATTGGCTTGGATGATTGATTGAGATAAAGAGGAGTATTTTGTCAAAATCTTCTTCATTAGTTAGCATTGATTCAACTCTAGTATAATCCAATTTTAACATATTGTTAAGCAACCGAAATTGTACATCCTCATCCACAATGTTATATTTATCAAAAAATTTAACAGTCTTTGATGTAATTTCTTCGATTCTCTTACTTTCCTCCTCTAGAATAGATTGTTTGTCTAAATCATAATCTTCTAGCATTTTTGAATATTGAATTTTCCCCGAACGGGTAATTCTGTAATTTTTCTCCTCTTTTTCAATAAATCCTTTTTCAAGTAACAAGTTTATATTCTTAGACAGAGAAGATTGATTTATAGATAGTGGTTCTGCTAAGAAATCAGCCCATTTACAATAGTTATTATTATACACCATCCATAATATCCAATGGTCATAATTTCTTCGCCTTTTAATAATATTCGGGGGATAACTTATACTTCTTTTTTTCCCTTTCGCTTGGGAGAGCTCAAGATATCTATTTTTACCTTCAGGAGTAATTTTATAGTGTCCTCTAGCAATATTTTCTACATATCCCCTTCCCTTTAAAAGAGAGAGATATTTTGATAAAGTGGATAATCGGAGTTCAAGCGGTTTTTGAGTAAAATTAGCCCACTCGCATTCTTCATTGTTGTATAACATCCAAAGAATGATAAGTTCAAAATTTTTTTTCTCCAAAACAGGTGGATTATATATCTCCTTAGGAGGGTAATTCACATGACTCATTACATATATATAATACTTTATCCTATATAAATTTCGTGTGCTTCCAATATAATTCGAACTTCAATCGAAGTTTTAGTTGTTAAACTAATTATAGGATGTTAACAATAATTAAATTATACATCAAAAGAAGAGGTTAAAAAAAAATGGCAAATAAGAAGAAGAAAGGACGAGAAAACACAATGGGAGATTTTCTCTTACATCCAGAGAAATATAAATTTGGATTAGGAGATCTATAATTATTTTTTTTTTTTTTTATAAATAATTCAAAAAGAGGAAAATAAAATGAAGAAAAAAGGAAAAACAAGTAAACCAATTATTCGATACAATCAAACTCATCAAAGATTTATAATTTTTTAATTTCAATTTTCTTTTCAGGCTTAATTTTTCATTTCCATATTGATACCTCCTAGTAGCCTACAATACTAGGAGGTTTATTTCTTTTCTAATTTTCATTATAATTCGTGAGCTTCATATACCATTCGAACTTCTATCGAAGTATATAGAATAAAACTAAATATAGTATATATTCCGTATTATAATTAATAAAACTATATAAAAAGGTTAAAAAAAAATGAGAAAAAACATAAACAAAGGATTAATAAAAATAAATAATTATGGTCAGAATCATCTTTTGCGAGATTTACTCAAATAATTTTTTTTAAATTTTAATTTTTATTCCTGCTTGGTATATTACACGCTCTAAACTATTTTACTCAAAATTCTATCAATTAATTTTTGATAATAATTTAGCTAAAATTTTATATTACAGAAAATCTAATCTACTATTAATTAGATAATGATAATATATAACGCATAATAAGAAATAATGACTAGTGCTCAAAAATTTCGATTTAAAATTTCTGTAATAGGTGATGGGCAAGTTGGCAAGACCTCATTAATTAAAAAATTCACTCAAGGAACTTTTGAAAAAGATTATGTGAAAACAATTGGTGCCCAATTCTCTAAGTATGAAAAAGAAATCGATGGAGATGAAATCCGATTGATTTTTTGGGATATCGCTGGTCAAGATGATTTTCTTTTTTTAAGACCATCCTTTTACAAGGAAAGCGGGGCAGCAATTATTGTTTTTAGTCTTGAAGAAAATGATTTAGGTAAAAGGAGCTATGAACATGTAGCTAATTGGTATGAGAATATACAAAAATTTTGTGGAGATATCCCAGTAATAATTTTTGCTAATAAAGTGGATTTGATTGATGAGGAAAATCTAGATGATTCAAAAATTCAAAAAACAGTAGAACAACATGGTTTTCTTGGTTATTATTTAACTTCAGCAAAAACCGGAGAGGGTGTTCATGATGCCTTCAACACTCTCATAGATAAATTGTATCGCAAATCTAAAACTTTAAGTGAAGGCTTATAATTATCATTAACTAAAAATCTACTTCAAGTTGCTCAATCTCGGCAAGATAAAGGTTCACAATTGCTAACCACTTTTTTTTTGTTTCGAGATCACAGAAACATTTATTTGTATATTCCTGTCCTTTACTAAGGTTTTCAATTGCTAAATCGTAATTTTCAAGTTCCTTATAGCATATTCCTAACTTAATAAAAGTTTGATTAATATACCACTCATCACTTTCTCTTGCCAATTCTATTGTTTTTAAAAATTCAGCTGCGGCCTTTTCATAATCTTCAAAATTCATTAAAATCTCCCCATACGTGTCATGAAATATGCTTGATTCTGGATTTTTATTAATAAGCTTTTCTATAGTATCCATGACCAACTCTCTTTCGTCTAAATACTGTAACCAATAGATTTTATTAAGCAATAGATTATTATCATCTGGATATTTTTCAAGCAATTCATTAATAATTTCTAGACCTCCTTCAACATTTTTCATTTCTTTGAGGATATACGCTTTTTTGATTTTTAAGTTTCTTTCTCCCTCAGGAAATTCAAGAATCAATTTATCTAAAATACTGATGATATCATCGAATTGGTCAAAATACAATAAGATCCTAATTTTTGAATTATAAAAATCTAGATTTTTTGGATTTAATTCTAGAGCCTTTTCAACTGAGACTATAGCGTTTTCATATTGATCCAATTCTAGTAAAATTAAGGTTTTTAAATGATGAAATCTCGCCTTCATAACATCGTTTGACTCTAAATTAATAGCCTTCTCAATATAACTCAATCCATCTTCTTTTTTGGCTATGTCCGAACTAAAATTATAAATTTTATTATACCCTAGTATAAGTCCTTTTAAAGCATAACAAATAGCATGATTAGGAAATGTTTCAACAGCTTTATTAGCCATATTCAATGCATTCTCTACATCCCCAATAGCAGTATATGAAAATCCTAATACAAAAAGGCCTGAAATATAAGTTTGCTCCTCTTCGTTAATAAGAGAAAAATCAATTTGATTATCCAATAATTCAATAGATTCCTTATTTCGATTTAGATGGCAAAGTATAAACCCTTTAATAATATTTAAATCTAAATTTTTGATTTTTGATTTAGAAGGTCCAAAGGCTTTTCCTATTTCTTCCAATCTTAAAGATTCATCATATTCTGTTGATTGAATGTACTGTTGAATCTTATAATTTAGTTTATCTGTTTTAAAAAACGACGCTAAGTATGGCTGTGGAGTGTTCAATATTGACTTATCTAGATAATAATTCATTTCATTCTCACTTATGAATTTATATTGATTTTTAGATTCAGCTTGTAAAATTTCAGGGATATCTTGCCATATAATACCTTCTAACTTGTCAGAAACACCTATTAATTTCTTTTCCTTCTCAATTTTATATGCCAAATAATTAATATATCCAGGTAAAAATTTCCTCAAAGAGCTTTTTAATCCTTCATTGAAGATATTTTGACAAGCTTCTTCTAAAATTGCATTTACGGTTGAACTCATATTTAAAGGAAGTATTAAATCTGAGGAATCCTCAAAAAGTTTGTTTAGATATGTAAATTTTGTTATATGCTCCTCTGTAATAACTTGAAGCATCATCTCCAGTTTTTCACCTGATTGAAAATAATAATATTTATCTGGAGGAACCGCTAATTTAAAAAATCTTATCGGATAGATCTGATTTTCAACTATTTCATCAACGTAATAATCAAGAGTTGTTTGCTTAATTCTATATTTATCTGAGAAATCTTTTGGTGTGATATACTTTGGATACTCATTTGGGTGATTTATAGCAAGAAAAAGTAGTATTTTATGAAAATCATCCTCATCTTTTAATACAGATTTAATTTTATCATAATCTAACCTTAAAACACTGTTGAGAAAACGAAACTGAATATTTCTTTCTTTAATTTGAAAACTATCAAAAAATTTTAGGGTTTTTTGGGTAAGATCTGCAATTCTTTTACTTTCTTCCTCGAGTATAGATTGTCTATCTAAGTCATAAAAAGTCAACATCTTAGAATACTGTGTTTTTCCAGGGCGTGTAATCCTGTATTCTTTATTTTCTTTTGTAACAAATCCTTTATCTATTAATAAATTCATATTCTTTGATAAGGAGGATTGGTTAATAGAAAGAGGTTCCTCACGAAAATCTGCCCATTTACAAAAGTTGTTATTATAGACCATCCATAAGATAGTATGATGATAATTTCTTTTTGCTAGAATTACTTTAGGAGGATAACTTAATTTCGTTTTCCCTTTCTTCATCTGACTTAATTCATAATATCTCTCCCTTCCTTTAGAGGTAATCCTATACTCATTGAATTGGGTTTTTGAAATATAACCTTCGCGCTTAAGTTTATTCAGATAAATAGAAAGAGTTGATCTATTTACTTTTTCTTTTAAATCTGACCACGAGCAGGTTTCATTATTGCTTAATATCCAGAGAATAATGTACTCGTAATTAGGTTTACCAATAATAGGATTTAAAATCTCGTCAGGGGGATAATTACAAGATGTACCCAATTCATTTACCAGTAAATAATCTTCACGTATAATTAGTATATAGAAGGGATTTATTTATATATTTTGATTAAAACTCTAATTAGAGTTAAAAAAATAATACTGTCAATGGATAAGAAGAATGTAAATAGAATGAGAAAATAAACAAGATCCAAAAATAATCTAAAACTCCATTTAGAATTTATTTAATTGAACTTTAAATAAAACCTAAAACTAAATATAAATACAAAAAAAAAATGTAGAAAAAGATGACTCAAACGTACCAGAAGACAAAGGGATTGGACATCATTGAAGTTGAAAAATACAATGTTCAAATTTTTAATGGAGATCAAATGG
>JBHLNR010000166.1:0-7832 GCA_048941385.1 Promethearchaeota archaeon | reverse complement strand
GTTGGTACACCCCAATGGATTCCCGCTGGTTTTGTAGTAGCATATAATCTAGCTGCATTCTGGATTACTTCTTGATCAATCCATGTTATTTTTTCCACACGGTTGAGGGGGTAATCTTTCATGACTCTCTTAACAAAATCATCCCAACCATGAACATATTGTTCTACAAACTCCTTATCATATAGTTCCTCTGCAATAATCACTCGAAAAAATCCTAGTGCAAGTGCAGCATCAGTTCCTGGACGAATCTGAAGCCATAAATCTGCCTTTTTAGCTAAAAACCCCTTTCTCGGGTCGATCACAATCAGCTTTGCACCATTCTTATAAGCTTGCCAGAAACTTACCCCTTTGTATTCATCTGGATTGGTCCATAGTGGATTACAACCCCACATAATAATACACTTGGGATTATTTGCATAATCACATACTGGATGCCTTCCACATGTAGTTAAACTCGCACCCACCCGTGAAAGATAGCACATATGTCCAGCTGTAATTATATTTGGGGTACCCAGTAAGTTGGCAAATCGGGAGAAATGACTCTCATAATCTCGGCCAGTCCCTTGACCGATAATTATAGCTTCGGGACCAAAATCCTTGATCACTTCATTGAATTTTTCAGTTATCGTGTCTAAGGCTTCTTCCCAAGAAATTCTCTCCCAATTTCTCCCAATTTTTTTCATCGGAAAAAGGATTCTGTCTGGATGATATGCTAGTTGTGTGACTGCCAAACCTTTACTGCACATGGTCCCATAACTAATGGGAGATTCAGGATCCCCTTCTACCTTTATCACTCTATCGTTTTTTACGTAAGCGATAACACCGCATCCACCATGACATCCTCGACAGATAGTCCTAATCTTCTTAAATTTTTCCATTTTACATGTTAAATATTTAAAAATATTAAAAGACGGCGCCAAACCGTCCCAGACACCAATTGTGTCATTTAATTATAATTTTTAATTCATTTTTTAATTATGAAATTTTTTATTTTAAAAATTTTTGCCTAGACAATATCTACTTTAATACTACCAAAGCTTTGATTATACCCTTTCAAATTCTCAGACTTCATATCAAAGTCAAATTGAATATAATGAGCTCTGGAATGTATCATCGGTTCTAAAAAGAAAAATCTTATGGAAATGATATCATTGGACCTAAGGATCTTCGGTAATACAGTCCATTTTGAGTAATAGTAATTTTCCATGCATAATTCCAATCCTTTTTTAAATAAAATCATTTCTTTTTCTGTTAACTTTTCAGAATTCTCATATATTACCTTAGTTTTCTTAAAGTGAGACCGTTTTTCAACCCGTAATAATATATTGTCATTTAAAATTTCCTTTTCATAAATAAAAAAATACAAGGGCAACACACCCGGGAAATATTTCTGATTCTCCTTTAGATGAGAATTTACCCAAATTTTAGTGAGAATCCTGAAAAAGTAGTAGGCTAATATAAAATATGTGTAGGTATTAATTACAAAAAGAAGCAAAGTGTTATCTGGAAAAAAATGATAAACAATTAGAAGACTTACTATAAATATCCAAGAAGTCAGAAATGTAAACGAGCTCCCTGCCTTTTCAACAGAAAAGCAATATTCTTTTTTGGATATGGGATAAAAACAAGGAATTTTTGTGGTGTTGAGTAGATCAAGTGATACGTGGATTCCATAAAATATAATACCTATTATCCACAGAATCAGAAAGGGTTGTTGTTTCAAAACTGAATAAATACTACTTATGATTGTAGAAAGAACAATCCCTATAAAGAATGAATGTGAACCAGATCGATGTTCAAAATAATTTGATTTGAATACTCGTTTTAAAGGTGAAATAAATATATCTAAATCTGGTAAAAATGCAAAAAACATAGCATAAAGAAAATAATTAAAAGTAATTTCCTTGAGAATAAGCGTATACATTAGTGCCCCAAAGACTACATGAGTGAAAAAATCCATAAGTAGAATCTTAGTTCATTATTTTTATTTTTGCTTATAATAAATTTTTCGCGCTAATCTTAACTAGAGCGTCAATAATTCGTGGAATGACTTCGTGAGGAAGACTATGGCCCATTCCATCCAAAATCAATAATTCTGCTCCATGTATAGAAGTTGCAATTTCTTTACCAGCTTCAACGGAATTAAATGGATCTTCCCTCCCGTGAATAACAAGTGTGGGTACAGAAATTGCTGTTATATGAGGTTTAATATTGCCAGGTACTGCCATTGCTGCTAATTGGCGTGTTATTCCATCAGGATAATAACACCGATCATATTCTTTTGCTCTATATTCTCTGCTTTGATTCTCATCAAAGGGAAAAGTACCGTAAATAAGGTGATCACGCTTGGCTAATTCTTCAATATATGCTTCGCGTTCAGAGGGGACAGGCGCAAAGAATTGCATCATTATATCTGGTTTTGCCTGAGGTAAATTAGGGTTTCCAGTCGTACTCATAATTGTCGTGAGAGATAATACTCTATTGGGATATTTATATGCTAAAATCTGGCCAATCATACCCCCCATTGAAGCACCACAGACATGTACTTTATCTATATTCAGATCATCCAAAATACCGATAGCATCACTAGCCATATCTTCTAGAGTATATGGTACCTTAGGTGTTTCACCCCTAGAATATGCACTATTAATCTCCATAAAGTCCGGTATTCCTACATCATCAAATTTTGTTGATAATCCTACATCTCGATTGTCATATCTGATTACGAAAAATCCATTTTCTGATAAGGTTTCACAAATCTCATCAGACCAAGCAATCAACTGACCTCCAAGTCCAGCTATCAATAACAATGGTTTCGAATTTGGATTGCCGATTACTTCATATTCAATTTCTATATTATTAACTTTAGCTTTAGGCATTTTCATTTATTCTTTAGTTAATTCAAAGACTAATAAGTAATAAAATAATTGGTTTAAAAAAATTTGAGATTTAAAATTCACTTTTAACTATTGATATTTATTCCACTTTTCTTCGAGATTTGGATCTTGAAGGGTATCCAAAATATATTTTGCGAACTCTTCACCCGTAGCACCAGTATCTCTTCCAGTCATTTTTAGTTTCTTTTCATATGTTGCACAAATATCAAGAGCCATTTCAAGCTGTTTTGCCTTTTCTACAAATCCTATATGGTTTAAGAGTAATGCAGCAGCTTTTATGATACTCGAAGGATCAGCGTATTGTACTCGCCCTTCTTCAACCATTCTCGGAGCTGAGCCGTGAATCGCTTCAAACATTGAATATTCTTTGCCGATATTCGCACTCCCAGCGGTTCCAACCCCTCCTTGAAGCTGCGCAGCTTCATCAGTTATAATGTCTCCATACAGATTTGGGGCAACGAATACTTTAAAATCTTTTTGACGCGCGGGATCCACGAGTTTCGCTGTCGCAATATCAATATACCAATCATCCCATTTTACTTGGGGATATTCTTTTGCAATTTCTTCAGCCATCGCAAGAAATCGACCATCTGTAGCTTTTACAACATTTGCTTTTGTTACTACGGATACACGGTTAATGTTATTTTTAGCTGCGTAGTCAAATGCTAAACGAATGATTCTGTCTGAACCTTGTTTTGTTATAACTTTAAAATCAATGGAAAGATCATCTGAAATATTAATTCCTTTTGATCCTAAAACATACGCACCTTCTGTATTTTCCCTGAAAAACATCCAATCTATTCCTAAATCTGGAACTTTCACTGGTCGAACATTTGCAAAAAGATCTAATTCACGCCTCATAGTTACATTAGCACTTTCTATATTAGGCCACTTATCTCCTTTACGTGGTGTAGTTGTTGGACCTTTTAATAATACATGGCACTTCTTAATTTCTTCTAAGACATCATCAGGAATAGCCTTCATTACTTTAGCTCTGTTTTCGATTGTTAAACCTTCAATGACTCTAAACTCTATAGCACTACTGCTCACTTCGTCCTTTAGTAAAAATTCTAATATTGTTTGAGCATGTTTCGTAATATAAGGTCCGATTCCATCCCCACCAACGAGTCCAATAATAATCGGTTTTAGCTTAGAATAATCTGTCCAATCCGCTGCTTTTTTCATCCGTTCAACTCGTTCGAGTTGTTCTTTAACGAGAGTCTCAAAATGTTTTACGGCATTTTCAACTATATCAGTCATTATAACCTACCTTTAGGTTTATGTTCTATATTTATTAAATAATTACAATATATTGGTATTCTTAGCTTTCTTATTAAGATTATATTTTTGAAATATAATTATCAAAAATTTAAGAAGGTTGTCAAATATTCGCAATGACAATTCTTTCCCAGAATTCTCCCATTTTGATATTCTAAGAAGAAATTACTGGTACGTCTAAAAACTCGCGTTGTGATTTTGGTGCTTCCAAACCCTCATGAAGTAAAATTAAACTTATCATGATGATAAAGATATATAAGCCTGGATAATATGTAAGTTCAATTAATGAGAAAGAGGCTCTCCCCCAATTAAATGTTTGTCCTAAATTAGCTGTAGTTTGAATTCCGAGCCCTAGATAACCAAGCATTTGATATAACATGATCCCAAAAGCCATTTCTAAAGGAATATATTTAATAATTACTTTGATTACATTAATATAGTTAGATTCACGTCTTATAGCATTTGCTATGATTCCAGTGAAACCAATTGATAGTAAAAACCCAATCGTCATTGTTATTGTTTCGAAGGATCCTCCAGAATAAATGTTCAATAAGATAATAAGCATTAAACCAGGAATTATCAAAAACATTACGAATGAACCAATAATAACATTGTGTACATATCGATGAAACCTTCCTGCAAGAAAACCAAATATAGAACCAAAAACTAAGCCTAAAAAGGTCGTTATGATTCCAACGACAAGAGCATCCCGAGTTCCATAAATTATTCTTGCAAGTAAGTCATAACCGTATTTTGTTGTACCTAAGGGATGATCAGGAGAGGGTGGATCAAATGCAACCTCACCAGGGGGGATATACGGTAAAGTTACCTCATTTAGACTATAAGGAGTGAACAGTTGAGGGAATGCTGATATGAAAACTAGGAATATCATTAATCCTAATCCCACTATTATAAAAGGATTCTTTATGACATTGATTAAATAATCTTTTAATTGAATCATAGGTTTAGTTTCAATTTTATCTTCATATCTATTTATCGGTTCAGAAAATGGTTGGGATGCATCGTCCCTAGATTTAAATGATTCAAATATATTATATAATCTTTCTCGATAGATTTCTAATATATTTCGTATATCATTTCGAATTTTTTTTGTCGTTTTAGAGATTTTTCTTTTTAAGAATGTATAGGGAATGGGAAGTATGTTAGAAAATACTATCGTAAATGAAAATAATATAATTATTATAAAAAGACTTCCAATGATAACAAAAAAATCTCCTAGGAATATCGAATAGACAAGATAATAGGCAAAACCCTTTATAACAAAAGTCATCTCTATCATAAGAACAAGAGTAAACAGAGTTCCAAACATCTTTCCGGCCATAAAAGAATTAGAAACAAAAGAAGTGTCTTTTGAATTCCGTTCTATATTAGTTTGGGTTTGTTTTATAACAATAGGTATTATAACAAGACTTAACGTGATCGTTGGTAGAATACTGTGTCCTATAATACTTCCAGCTAATATCCAGTTTCGATCAATTATAGCATCAATAAATGGAAATCCTGTAACATATGGCGAAGCGGGGAGGCCTGGTTCATAACGAAAGAAAACAGGCAAATCATTTCTAAATTCAAATTGCATCATTGAAGCTATGAAAAATATTGGCATTGAAAGACCCATAATAGTGAATATCCTTATTATTAAACCTTGTACTGTATCTCTTTTCTTCGCACAAATTCTGCCGAGTGGAATTCCAATAAGTCCTATCATCATTGGTAAGAAAAGGGGTCCAATAGTTCCCGGGACATATGTTTTCATCAATTCAGTTACCTGTTCATCCTCGCGTATTATAAATGATTTGCCCCAATTTCCATTAAAGAAATTAAATAAGTATTTCCTGAATCGAATCATAATTGGATCGTTAAATCCAAATTCTTCCCATAGATTTTCATAAGCTTCCGGATCTACAAGACCTTGGTATCCATGCAAACTTGGGTTTGATATCCCCGTATTAAAAAAAAAGAAACTTATTAGTAATCCTATAAATAAAACACAAATACCTTGAAGAATTGCAGCAGTGATCTTAATGAGAATTATGTATTTATTTTTCAGAGGATTCCGACTAAGTCTCATATATCTTAGATAGAAAAAAGATATTATAAAAAGGTTGTCATATAGATCAAATCTATCAAATTTTTTCATAGGAAGTTGTTGTTTTTAATCCTTCATGGATCAGTAGTAAACTTAACAATAAAAGAAAGAGGAAAAATCCTGGCCACAGAGCCCAAAATTCACCAAAACCAGCTCTAGCATAATTAATACTTGTTCCTAATTGAGGTATGGGCAAATAAATTAAACCAAAAAAACCAACTATTTGATAAAACATGATTCCAAATGCAACTTCTAAAGGAACAGATTTCAATATTATTTTAATCGGGTTAATTAAGCTAGATTCACGTCTTATGGCATTAGCTATGATTCCAGCAAATGCTACAGTTAAAAGTAGCCCCACAATTAATATACTAATAAATCGGGGTTTTAATTCATAAAATAGGGCGTTTGCGACAGCGAGAAGCATTATTCCTGGAATTATCAAAAATATTGTCAATGTTCCAATAATGCCATTATGAACATATTTATGAAATCTACCAGCCACATAACCGAATATTGAACCAAATAGTAATCCTATAATAGTAATTATGGTACCAAATATAAAAGCATCCTGAATCCCATAGAGAACTCGTGCAAGTACATCATATCCATATTTGGTTGTGCCTAAGGGATGATCAGGGGTAGGGGGTTCAAATGGAACACCACCAGGAGGGATGTATGGTATGGTTATTTCATTTATGCTGTAAGGAGTAAATAAATAAGGGAATATAGCAAGAAAAACCAAAACCATTAAAATTGCTAATCCGATTATTACGAAAGGATTCTTCAAGCTAGTGATTGCATATTCTTTAAATTCTTTTCTGAAATTCGTCACTTTCTTTTGTTCCAAATTAATTTCTTGTTCGGAGAACTGTGATAGACTTTCATCTTTTAGTCTATTTTCTGAAATAATTAATAAACCACTAATGATACCCAAAATACCCGCTATAAATGGAAGAATAAACCCATAACTTGGAGGGAAAAAAGTATCCCAATAGCCAAAATTTTTTTTGACATAGAAATAATATAAAACAGGACCAGTAAGAATTAGAAGTCCAGCAACAATATTTAATACTGCAGCTAACTTGAATTTCTTTTTATTTTTTAGTTTAAAAATATATATTAAAAGTAATAAGGTTCCTATAACCATTAATATAATTATAATATTACCTATTATAAGGTACTTAAAAGCCTCAACAAATCCAGAATCATTACCTTCTACATAGAAGCCAAAATACCATAGAAAGGATACTGTATCAGGTTCCAAAAGCCCCATTGTAGGCGTTATTATCCCTAATACTGTTAGAACTATAGCTATTTTCGGTATTAGAACTTTATTTTTATATACAATTCTCTTAATATTTTTAGTTCTGTTAGGAACAATCTTAATAAAGGATTTATATACAATAGGGATAATATTAGCAAAAAAAATAGTTAAAGTAGAAAGAATTACTATCATATAAAAAAAACCTCGGATAAGCAATAAATCTCCAGTAAAAATTGATGAAATAAAATAATATCCAAATCCAGTTCTATTAAAGCAAATT
>JBHLNR010000165.1:0-7912 GCA_048941385.1 Promethearchaeota archaeon | reverse complement strand
TCATATACAGGCTCGGGTTCAGGTTCTGGTTCTAGTTCAGGAATAGGTTCATATACAGGTTCAGGCTCAGATTCTGATTGGAATCTAGGTTGAGTTTTCAAAATGGACTCATATATGGGCTCAGGCTCAACCTCTTTTAATGGTTCTCTGATTTTTTCCCTTAGCTTTTTAATAAAATCTTTTTCTGCTCCCTTTTCGTCAGCAGAAATAAATTGAATAATTAAAAAAGGGTTATTTCGAGGTCTTCCAATTAATTGGCCTAAATATATTCTTTTAGGTTTAATTTTTTTTTTGTTTATTCTTAATTCTACTGCGAAATTACCAGAGGCAAAAAAATCGAATCCATTTACTCTACCTCTTTCAGTAGCACTCCATTGAATTAAATTTGTTGTGCTTTTATGAATTTTAACATTAGACTCAGGTCTCACGATTCTTGTTATTTTTAGTTTGTTTTGATATGAGATTTTCCCTTGAAAAGTCTTTTTTTTATCCCCTTTTGTTGTCCATCTCAAATGGAATCCATCGGTCTGTTTCCATAGCACATATCCCAAAAATTGACCTGCAGTAAATTCGGGACGTCCCTTAATGTTGTAAACTTTCATTTTTTTCTCTTGTTTTTTTAAGTCTTAATTCCATTAAATTATGAAAAAGGTGATTATTAAATATTTTTATAAAATTGTCAATTTTAATATATAATCCTTCGTAGATAATAATTTACATCTTTTTTTTGATTATGTGTATAATAAAGGAGGTTATATATTAACTCTACATATTTGCCAAAATTTTATCTACTTTTTCTTTAATATCCAATTGAGCAGATGAAGGATCCTTTAAAACATGTTTCGTCTCAATAAAAATGTTTGTACTAATTTGCTTCATAGATTTAAGATCAACTGATCCCTCCACAACAAACACAAAATAAATAGATTTTTGATCCCCAAATAATTCTTTAGTGATAATCGTTATTTCATAATTCTCACCATAGGTTATAGTAGCTATATTTTCTTTAAATAACTGTTTTCCAATTACTCCTATTGCTGAAATTAAACCACTAAAAATTGTGGGATTTATTTCATCTAAATCAGGATCTAATTTCTTAGAATAAAATGGGTATCCCTGAGAATCGCAGATTAGGATTGATTTTATCATGAGTATTAATGGTTCTAATGTTAACAACAATCTATAAATATAAATCAAAATCTGATAAAAGATAAATAAATCATATCACTTCAGGAAATTTAAACTATTCAAAAGAATTAATTTACGTTATAATAACACAAAAAGAATTAGTTATGAAAGCAATATTAAGTTTTAACTCATCATTATTTGTATACTTGGATAATTAAAGATTAATTAGTATTATCTGATATAAAACTATTGTCAACACAAGGGTAAGAAAGAAGGTATCGTATTTACATGGTATATTTTCAAATAAGTCCAGTTGGATTTGATTGTGGGTTAGATAAAAATAGTTGCGATAAATACCCTAATTTTTGTAAAGAGTGTGTTAAATCTCAGTTGGAAAAAATGGGGTTAGATTTAAAACAAAATATAAAATTTACGGTTATTGATTCTGAGGAAAAAAGAATCCAAATGTTTCAAGACCTAATATGGCAAAAATTTTTAGATGTCTTAAATATAAAGCATATTATCTTAATTGCTAAACATTCCGGTTTAACCATAATAGATTATCCAATATCTGGTGCCGGAGTGGAAACAGAATTATTAACTGGATTTATGCAAGCGAATATAGCATTTTCCGAATCAGGTAATAGCTCCTCGAGAATTGATAATGTATATCATAAATATTATGAATTTCAGTATGAAAAATTTAATATATTGCTGAAGAATGGGCAATATATAAGAGCATGTATGGTCTTAGATCATAAAGCTTCAACAAGTTTGAAGATTTTAGTATCTGAATTTCTTCAAGAATATGAAACAAGATATTTAACTAAAATAGAAGATTATATCAAGAGGAGTAAGCTTGGGTTTGATGAGACGATTGATTTTATTATTGATACATTTAACATTAAACTAGTTTTTCCTATGGTCCTTACTCATACGTTTTTACCAGAAATGTTAGAATCAATCAAAAAAAATCCTAAGCAAAAAGCAATTATTGATTTTGCAAAGCAACTTTTAGATACAAAACAATTCTTTTTCATTATTAATTTACTTGATGAGGTTCAAAAGATTGTGAAAATTGATTCTAATATTCTTCTATATGAGATTTATCAGCTTTTAGAAAAAAATATAATTATTCCTACAACGATTGAATTAGCTGAAACCAAAATTCTTCAATTTCAAGAATCTCAGGCAACAAGAATAGCTAACAATGAATTGATCTCCTCAATAATTGCGAATGATGATGAAATCAATGAATTGAAAGAACGAGCAAAGGATATGGGTGAAGAAGAAGCTAGATCTTTAATTACATCTTTTATTAAAAAAGCTGAGACCGCAGAGAGGGGTTTAATTTACAAAGAGGCACAAAAAGAATACGAAAAAGCCCTTTATTTAGCTACTGGTTTTGATTTCAAAGAAGATATAGGGAGAATCTCATTTATGGTCTTAGAACTTGATAAAAAAATTAGTGATCTAGAACTTGAATACTCCCTAAATGCTGGAGAAAAGGCAGAAAAACGAAAAGATTATATCAATGCTATTAATCATTATCAAAAAGGATTAAAACTCCTTAGAAAAGCAGAAGCTTTTAATGGCAATGAATCCCGTATCAAAAAACTAGAAAAAAAGATAACTCAGCTTCAAAAACATCTTAAAGTAAATTAATTTATATAAATTAGACTTTTATCATTTTTCTTTAAACTTTTTTTAAAACTCTATCAATAGCTTCTTCAAAAACATAATAAGGTTGGGCTCCAAACACTATTTCATCCTCGATAAAGAATGTAGGAACACCATTTATACCAAATATTCTCAATTCAAGTTTAGCTTCGTATAATTTATCAACAGGTTCATCACTTTTAATATACTCTAGGATTTCAGCTTTGTTTAATCCAACTGATTCTGCAAGCTCTAAAAGTAAGGATGAATCCCCAATATCTTTACCTTCTTTCCAATAATTATCAAATACTAATCTGTGAAACTCATCAAATTTCCCTTTTTTTTTAGCAAATTCAGAGAAAAATAATGCTAATCGTGAATTTGGAACTTTTTTTGATAATTTAAGGGGAATTCCATCCTCATTAGCCAGTCGCTTCACATTTGCCCTTGCGATTTCTATATATCCTCTTGGAAGAGATAACTTTTCAGTAATTATTCCTTCTCTCGGGATTTCAGGATGTAATTCAAATGGTTTCCACTCGATTTCAAGAGGATATTTTTCTTTAAGTTTCTCTATTCGGTGAAAACCAATATAACAAAAAGGACAGATATAATCCGAATAGACTATAACTTTAAGCTTTTTTTGATTCATAAATTACTGTTTAGAAGTAAGGATAAGTTTTTATACTTAATTATTTTAAAGATTAAGAGGACTTCAAAAGATATTTAATCTTTGTTTGTTCTTCCCTCTTCTTCCTGTTCTCCTTCATTCTTTTTAATTTCTCCTTGCAGAACCTGGAGTAACTCTTTTTTGCTCTTGTCTCTATCTATTTCCATGTCTTCTTCTGATGGAAACAATCCCTCTTCATCTTCAATATCAAGACTTGCCATTTTTTCCATGAATCCATCAAACAAATCATCTATAATCTTATTTAAATTTGAAATTGCAATTCTAACATCTGAGTCTGCTTTTGGTGGATTCTGAATTTTATTTATTTCTGAACTTATAATTTTTAGTTCCCCTAACATCTTCTCTAAAGATTCAAAAATATATCGATCATTTAATAACAATGTTATTTTCTCTTCTTGAGATTTCTTCTTTGTCTCCTCTACTGTTTCCCAGTATAAATCTTGAACCATCTTTTTGATTAAAGCCTCATTTTTCAATATTTGGTCTTTATCCTCTTCATATCTTTTAATATCACTGATATAAAAACCACTAAAGATTTCTTCCTCCGATTGCAACTTTTCAGCGAATTTTTTACATAGAACTGCCATACTTTCTTCAATTTCAAGGGAAATCTGCTGATTAATAACGATTGAGATCATTACCATCTCTCTCTTTCCGCGAGCCCAATCAGAATAAATTTGGAAATAATAGTTCAGTATTTTAAATTCTTCAAAAGAATGTATAAAAAATTCTTCTTCTTTCTGTTGTGTCATGATGTCATACAACCTATTTGACATCTCGCTTTCCAACTGGGTTTTTGGAAAAGAATAAAATACAGATGTACCTATTCGTGTATGAAAATAAGTTAATATGACATTCGTGGTTATACACACCCTATAGATTACTACTTTAAGTATTTATAAGAAAATTTCAGCATATAAATCATTATCTTTATTTATCCATATCTTTATATTAATTATTTTTTTATAAAAAATAGATAAAAATGTAAAAACAAAAAGAATTAAACCATTTTTAAAGATTCCTTTAGTGTTTTTTCAAACAACTCACATACTTTTTCTGTCTCTTCATCATTGATAATTAATGGGGGTTTGATTTTTAAAATATTTTGAATGAAATAACCTGCTGTAGAAATGATTTGCATTTGCTCTCCAAAAAAGATTCCATTTTTCCATCCCACATGTACCATTCTATCTAATAATTGATTGTGAGGTTCACGTGTATCTGGATCTTTCACAAATTCCACACCAATAAATAATCCTGGGCCTCTAACGTCACCAATTTCAGGGATACTTTCAGAAAGTTCTTTTATATAAGAAGTGATTCGTTTCCCTTGAATTTCAGCATTATGCAGGATGTTATTCTTTTGCAGGATCTCGATATTTACTAAACAGGCTGCCATTGAGAGTGGAGGTGAGGAAAAGGTAGTATGTTCTTCAAACTCGGTTAACTGTCGAAGTTTAGGTGAGGCTACAGTAATACCTATAGGAACACCTCCAGCTGCTCCCTTTGTTAGAGTCATAATATCAGGTGAAATATCTTTATTATATGTAGATTCATACCAGTCTGAAGCGAACATTTTCCCAGTTCGACCAAAACCAGTTTGTGCTTCGTCATAGATTAGTAAAATTTTGTTATTTTTACATATCTCTTTTAATCCTTCCAAAAATTCAACAGGGGCAGGAATCTGACCTCCTGGGCCTTGCATGGGCTCAATTATGCAACCAACGGGTGTACCTGTAGGATACATCTCTATATTCTGACGTACCATTTCAAGACACTCTAAATTGCATGACTTATCCCGCTTTCCCCCGAATCCTTCTTTATAATTCCAAGGGCAACGATAACAATATGGGAAGAAGTTTTTTATCCAATGATCCTTCCCAAAACCAGAAAACCGCATAGGTGTTCTTTGTGAAGCACCCATCATGACTAGATTTGAGCCATGATACCCTCTTCGGAATACAATAAATTGATCTCCCTTTTTATTGTTAATCATTGTTAATTTCATTGCACATTCAAGAGCTAATCCTCCTCCTGAGTTATTTACACTTACTTTACCCCCCTTTAATTGACCTGGTGCGATTTCTGCAATTTTATTAAATAATCTTACTCTAACCGGAGTAAGGAAGTATGACCATGTATGGGTTACGTGTTGAGATTGTAAACTAACAGCATAGCTTATATCTGGATTGTTATGACCTAATCCATAAACCCATGCCTGAGATGTGCAATCCAGTATTTCTTGTCCATCATGCGTCGTAAAATAAATTGAACCTGGTTCACGACTCCCTATTACGATATGCTCTCGAGCATTAGTTAAAAGATGATTTTTACGGCATATTATAATTTCCTCTTCATTTAAAGGATACGTCAGGAGCCTTTCTATTTCTTCCTTTTTAAGATATTTTGGTTCATTCATGCTACATTAATATATTTCAATTATTAAAAGAATTTTTAGAAATAAATTGAAGTGTTAATTAAGGATGGAGCATATATAGAAAATCATGACAATCTTATTAAATCCCAAAAATCATCTTCGCTCTTATCCCGATGAACGTTCAAGGGAAATCATGCTTAAGACTATTGAGTTTTTTGAAAATAAAGGAAAAAGGAAACTTAAAGAAGATGACCATAATAGAGTTTGGTATTCTGACTTTCTTGAGTTTCAAAAAGAGAATGAGATTTTTGCTCAACTTCTAACACCTACACCATATGGAGAAGATGAGAATTATCGCTGGGATACTTGGCGTATATGCGAATTTAATGAAATACTTGGATTTTATGGGCTTGGATATTGGTATACATGGCAAGTCTCGATCTTAGGATTAGGGCCCATTTGGATGAGTAAGAATGAAGTTGCAAAGAAAAAAGCAGCAGAACTGCTTAAAGAAGGTGCAATCTTCGCATTTGGTCTATCAGAAAGAGCTCATGGTGCTGATATTTATGCAACTGAGATGAAACTTACACTACAAGAAGATGAAACATACAAGGCAAATGGAGAGAAATATTATATTGGTAATGGTAATGAAGCAGAGATGGTTTCTATTTTTGGGAAACTAGCTGATGTTGATGGCAATATCCCACCATATGATATGAAAAATAAAGATCAATATGTTTTTTTCGTTGCGAATTATAAGCATAGAAATTATGAATTGATTAAAAACATCTGTGACAGTCAAAATTACGTGGCAAATTTCGCCCTCCACGATTATCCCATAACGCACGATGATATTCTTTCCATGGGGGAAGATGCTTGGAATGCTTCACTTAATACTGTTAATGTTGGCAAATATAATTTGGGATGGGCTTCAATAGGTATTTGTACTCATGCCTTTTATGAAGCTATTCATCATGCTGCTCATCGAGAACTCTACAATATGTTTGTTACTGATTTTCAACATGTCAAGCAAAATTTTGTAGACGCATACACGCGTCTAACTGCCATGAAATTATTCGGGTTAAGAACAGCAGATTACATGCGTATTGCTTCCAAAAAGGATAGACGTTATTTGCTCTATGCTCCTGTCATGAAAATGAAAACTACCACACAGGGAGAAGAGGTAATAAATCTATTATGGGATGTAATAGCTGCAAAGGGCTTTGAAAAAGATATGTACTTTGAGAGTGCTGCAAGGGATATTCGAGCACTACCCAAATTAGAAGGAACTGTTCATGTTAATATCGCCTTAATTCTCAAATTTATGCTTAATTTTTTCATGAATCACAAAAATTATGAAGAAGTTCCTAAGCAAGATCAAATTGCAAACGATAATTTTCTTTTCGATCAAGGTCCAACTCGTGGATTGGGTCGAGTTCGTCTTCATAATTGGAAACCAGCATTTGAGAAGTATGATCTGCCAAATGTAAAAATTTTCTTGGAACAGATGAACCTTTTTAATCTTCTCGGGACTCAAGCGACTCCTAGCATAGAACAGCAAAATGATATGGATTTTATGATTTCTGGAATCGGAGAGATTTTTGCTCTCATCGTTTATGCCCATTTAATAATTGAAAATGCGCCAATCTATAAAATAGACGATGATACTTTAGATCAAATTTTTGATTTTCTCGTAAGAGATTTTTCTAAATATGCCCTAAACTTATATCATAAATCCAGCACTAATCCTGAACAAATAGAATTTTGTCTAAAAATGATAAAGAAACCAAATGTTGACGAAGCACGGTTTAAACGAGTATGGGAAACTGTACATTCATTAAAAGATGCCTATCAAATGAATGAATAGTATATTCAAAAATGATAAATTATAAAGCTCATTTTTCGTATTTGGGTCAGTATTTAAGCGTCGTGGATATATGTGTTTAAATTTATGAACATTCCAAAAATAATATAATTTAAGAAAACTTATACACAAATTATTGTATAAACAAAATTTGAAAGGAGAAATATCATACAGATACAGAATTTATCACCCG
>JBHLNR010000164.1:0-7931 GCA_048941385.1 Promethearchaeota archaeon | reverse complement strand
GCGGTAGGGAATATGATTGATGCATTTGCTCGAGATGCAGGATTAAGCCATCCTGGAGGACCAAAGATTGAAAAATTAGCGACAAAATCAAAAAATTACATTCAATTGCCATACATTGTTAAAGGGATGGATCTATCCTTTTCAGGGCTATATTCCGCAGCAAAACGATTATTAGAATCTTCGGATTTCAACGAAAAATACAATTTAAATGATATTGCCTATTCATTACAGGAAACAGCTTTTTCTATGTTAACTGAAGTTACTGAACGAGCACTTGCGCATATAGAGAAGAAAGAAGTGCTACTTACAGGTGGTGTAGCAGCAAATAAGAGATTACAAGAAATGATTCAAGATATTTGTGATGAGCATAATGCTCGTTTTGAAGTAGTTCCTTTAAAGTATGCCGGAGACAATGGTGCTATGATTGCATGGACAGGTATTTTAAGATTTCTCTCTGAGGGGACACACGAAATCGCTGATACTATAGTCAAACCTAAAGAGAGAATGGATCAAATAACAGTCCCTTGGAGGTCTGAAAATTAAGAATGAATTCTGAGATCTTTAAGGAAAAATTAATTCATAAAGGAGCAGAAGCAAGCCTTTGGTTTGGGAAATGGTTTGATAAAGAAGTTATTTTCAAATTTCGTATCCCAAAAAAATATCGTTTAGAAGATATTGATAAAAAATTACGAACTGAAAGAACCTTAAACGAAGGAAGGGCATTAATTAAAGTAAAATCTTATGGCATAAATGTTCCTCAAGTTTATGAAATAGACACTCAAAATTCAACCATAATTATGAAATTTATTGAGGGACAAAAGTTAAAAAATGTCTTAGATACGATTAGTAATGCTGAAAAAATGAAATTTTTTAAAAAAATCGGACAAAATATTGCTCTTTTACATATAAATGGCCATATCCATGGAGATATTACAACGAGCAATTTAATAATTACTAAAAATGAAAAAATTTTCCTGATCGACTTCGGTCTACATGAATATTCCGATACAGTTGAAGATAAGAGCGTTGATCTTCATCTCTTCAAGAGAGTATTGGTATCATCTCATGGAAATCATTATAAATATTGTTTTAACGCTTTCCTTGAAGGATACCAATCGGAATATGAGAAGACAAATTCACATGAGTGTAAATCTATTATTAAAAACATTGATGCCATCGAAACACGAGGTAGATATGTAAAATCAGAAGAAAGGAAATAATGAAGAGTTGAAATTTTGACAAAAGAGTTTAAATTGATATAAGTCTTCAATTTATTAAAATGAAAAAATCTAAAATAGCAATTAGAATATTAATTTATTCTCTCTTCCTATTAAGCCTTAATAACCAATATTCAAAAGCGAATCCAATACCAATTCATAGATCAGAATTTGGAGGATTTATCCCTAATGATGATAGTTCCTGCTTTATGCCTAATGCTAGTGTTTTAATTGAGATAAACGCTACCTATCTTGACAATCATTTTGATTTAGAATTTTCAGGAAATTATACACTTTATAACCCAAATGAAACTTTGAACTTAACCATTGCTGCTCCATTTTCAGATCACTTGTTAGGATTAAACACTACATGTACGATTAAAATAAATGATTCTATACTTCCTTATGAGATTATTGAGTATAAAGTGGGTGAGCAGTATTCTTGGGATGATTATATTAATATGGTTGATAGAAATTTGGTAGTTTGTAATATAACCTTATTAGAAAATAAAACCACTATTCTTAAATACAATTTTAAGACTATTTTTGTATATGGAGCAGGGATCCTGTCATTTCATTATGATATTGGGACAGCTAGAATATGGAATGGAACTATTTCGGAAGACATTGAATTTAGGGTTTTTGGACAGCAACCAGATACTTATAATAATTTATCTGGCCCCCAAAGTACTTTTGAGATTATTGAAATTCCTAATGGTAATAGGTATATATGGAAATTTAGAAATGTTTCAATTCCTCCAGGTTGGGAATCTGTCTATATAATGTATGGGGGAAGCTCTAATAATAAAATGTTACTAATTTCAATGGGGAATAGTTATGTTGTATTTCTATTTTTCGGAATTGTAACTTTGATTATTTTAAATCAAAAAGGAAAAAAATTGAGAAGAGCTTATTAACAACAGTGCTGTTTTTTAATAAGAATAAAAAATGTTCAATCAATCTATTAATCAATCCCATTAATTGTTCATCTAAACATTTAAACAATTAAAATAAATTATATCTGATATTGGAATCTTTAAATACTTTAAATGGGCATAAATAACTTTTTATACATACATTACTTATAATATATTATTAGAAAAGAGAGAAAGCGTTTTAAGCAAAGAATATACCTACATTTCTAATCCGTCCTTTCATTAGTTAGCATTGGTATTTAGAAATCAGATTTGCTTGGAGTCAATATGATGACAGAGGTAGGAAATAAGAAAACTAAACCTAAAATGGTTAATATTACGATTAATCTACCTGAAATATATGATCAAAATATTCAGAAACTTATAAAAATGAAGATTGTACCAAGCAGGTCTGAAGCGATTCGAATTGCGTTAAGGGAATTTCTACATAATGAATATAAAAACCTGAAATTGCTAGGATTTTTTGAAGACAAGATGTAGATATATAAATTTGGTATCAAACTTCCAAATCTTTCTTTTTTCATTCATTATTGTATAAGTTAAAATTTAATATGCATTTTTATTTAGTTTTACTATAGTAATTGCCAAATGGGAAAAATAGATTTTGATCTTATATAGCGTGTACGAGAACGGGGTTCTTAGGCGTGTAAAGAAAGTTGACTTTACCAACACTAAGGTTTATTTAGTTGACGATTTTAACATAATCTATTTATGGTTTGGCTCTAAATCATCAAAAAGGAAAAGAGAATTTGGTAAAAAAAAAGCTGATGGTTTAAATAGTAAGCGAAACAATCCTGCAAAAATCCAAATTATCAATCAGAATAAGGAATATGGAGCCTTTCTTGCTATAAAAGAACTTCTTAATAAGGGATTTGGTGAAAATTTTCCAACAAAAAAGCGAGAAGAATTAGAAATTGAGATTGAAGATACGTTAGAGCTCATTGATTCAGGATTAGAAATGGACCTTGAAGCTGAAATAACTCTAGCTGCACATAAACTTACAGAAAACAACGTTTCTTATGAGGATTTATCTCGACAATTAGCTGAATTACAACTTACCCTATTAGGATTAAATAAGAAACCCTCAGAAAAAGAAATTTCTGATAAAACCAAGGAGATTCTAGAATCTTCAACTACTTATGAGGAATTATGTTGGCTTGTTTCAGAACTTACAATTTTAATAGAAAAGAAACATCTGGATAAATCTAATTAATATTTTTATATTTATTTAGACTTTTTTATACAACCCTAAAAATATTACGACGAAAATAATTAAATCTACAAATTCAACAACAATAATATAGTTAGCACTTTCACCAAGTATATTTTGCATTATAGGTCTAAAGATATTAGAAATTAGATAAATGAAAAAACCAATTGTTAAGATTTTCGGTTTTACAACTGAAAGACGGTTTAATCTATAAGCTAGATAGAAAATATAAACGATTCCTAGCAATGAAGGAATAAGAATCATTGGAAGCACCATTCCTATTAAGGTGAAATTTGGTATAAGAATAACTACTATTGATTCCACAGAAACAATGAGGATAATAAGACGAGTTCTAAGAGAATTCATATAATGCTTACCCCTTAATCTACTGAAACGATCCTCCAACCGAAAGAAAATTATCTCCATACCAAGATATAGTAAAGGAGCAACTTCAAAAATAATAATAAAGAATCTAAACTTCAAAAAGAGTAAAACAATGTTATCGCTAAGAGTAAAAAAAGTAAGATCCCAAAGAAGATCAATTGCTTTTCCAAATACAAGAATTAAGAAGAACATTCCTAATAAGAAGGGGATATCAGATAAATACTGAGCCTCCTGTTTAAACCATTTATGAAATAAATAATATGAAATAATCGATAAAATGAACATTCTTGCAGATATAATTAAAACAATTTGTAATGTTCCCTCATAATCAGCAAAAGCTTTTATTATAAGAGGTAAAGTGAATAAATATAAACAGCTCATACAAATAATTCCAATTATTATACTTGAAAGTAATAATCTCTTATATAGCCTTTTTGAAGCTACCATAACAAGTGGTCTAATTTAAAATTTTTAAATTAAACTAAAAATTTACTAAAACAAAACAAGGTTTTTTTATAAATTTATTCACAAAATCAATTATTATTACCGCCGACCTCGAATCTTACGAGCCTCACGTTCAACTTCTCTTAAAATAACGATATCATCCATCCTTATGGGGCCTTTTACGTTCCGGGTTAATATCCTATTTTTATCAGGACCTTCTAAAATTCTCACTTTTATTTGAGTTATTTCACCTGTAAGTCCAGTACGGCCTATAATTTGAATTACCTGAGCAGGGATTGACAAATCTTGGACGTTTACGCTCTTTGACTTATCTAATTTAACCAAATTCTATCACCAAAATAGCTATTTCTTTATTTCATCTATTTTTTTGATTACATCATCTAAAACGCCTTCATTTCCCGTTCCCACATTTTCTATTCCAATTGCACTTGCTGATACATTAATTCTTACAGTGTTTCCAAGCTCTTTTTTAGTTGATAAGTACCCATAAGGAATTCCTTTTTCTTCACATAAGAGTGGAATGTGAAACAAGATTTCTGGAGGAGTAACGTCTTCTGCCATAACAACGAGTTTTGCTAGTTGTCTTTCAATTGATTTGGTAACTTCATTCATACCCTTGCGAATTTTAGAATCTCGTGCTTCAGCAACTCTGCTTAAAGCATTCTTCAGCTGATTTTTTAATTGATCAGGGATTTGAAATTTAACATATGATATTTTTAATCATCTCCTTCAAATATACATATAGACTAATATATTTTCATAATTCATCGATATTTGATACTGTAATTAATATACTATTAAAAATAAAATTTGGCATTTGAAATGTAAAACCTAAAAATTTTTTTACTATGCTTCTTTATTGAAATTATGATTATTCCGATACGCTGCTTTAGTTGTGGGAAACTAATTGCCCATACTTACGAACCTTACTTAGAATATATTGAGAAAGGAGAGAGTTCAGAAAAGGCTTTCAAAGAGTTAGGAATCGAGAGATGGTGCTGCAAAAGAATGATTGTTTCACATGTTGACCTAATCGACGAACTACTTAAATTTCCTCGATTACAATAATTGATCTATTTCTTAATTATAAGGTTATTGAGGAAGAAATAGTAAAATTTGCTTTATTTGAGGGTAAACTCATTGCTTTCCGTAATGAGCAGTCCATCTTGTTTTTCTTGCCTTCTTGTTGTAATCTAACATTGATTTTCTACATTTGTTAGTGCAAAAGTTTAATATTGTCCCATCTCGTCTAATAAACATAAAACCGCGACCAATAGGTATGTCAAATCCGCAGAAACTGCATTTTTTAACTTTAACCATAATATAACCTCTTGTAAATTGTCTATTCTTTTTCTTTTTTAAAGAGTTCAGCTTCCCCATACTTAGAGACTTTAAGATTTATTAAAGTCATATCAGAGGTCACTTCATTGCCTCTAACCATCTTTCTCCTTTTCTCACCCTTCCTGCGAGGTTTATAACCTATTCCACGTTTTGAAACAAGTATCCTCTTCTTAACTGGACCATGTACATCCTTTCTCATAGGAAATCCACTAGAGTCACTTCCACCAGTGATTTCAAATTCATAATTAGGGAATCCTATTAAACCCCCATTGATGCTATCACCAATTCTCATTCCTTCAAATCTAAACTTTTTTTCATCAATCTCAATGAGTTTAGATAATCCCTTTCCGGGACCTTCTTTTCCACCGCTTATGTTCAGCTTATAAACAATTTTCTCAGAAGACACGATGTATCAATTGACCAATTCAATAAGGAATAACTTCAAAAATGTATTTTTTCATAAAAATTTTATGAAATTTTAGGATATAGATTTGTTTTCTAAATCCCTACATTTTATGAAATTTATTTTAATTATAACAACCTATTAAAATTATAAAGGAATTTCATGTAACAGCCATTATGCAGATATTCGAAGTTGTTGAGTTAATAGATTTCCCATACATGGAAACAAAAGAAATTGTAGATGGGACTCTAGTTAGCGACATCATAAGTGAGGAGAGTAATGGTAAGGTCTTTTTACTTGTAGATCATGACACTAAAAGTATTTGGACCTATAATACTCCTATGAGTTCAATTAAAATTCAAATTTATGGTGGGATTCTAGCAGGAATGTTAAGGCAGCAATTGAAATTATTTTATAGGGTATACCCCTTAAATAAATATTCCCAAGATGATCCAGAGTTTCAAGAATTAATGAGTAAACAAATAGGTCCTGGACGAGCAAAATCAATAGGAGAAAAAGACTTCTCAAAACCACTCCCAGATAAGTATGTTATAGATTCCTCAATTAAGAGTCCACAAATAAAAAAAGCAATTGATTACATAAATCAGTTTCCAGAACCCGAAAATTTAATCCGAAGATTCTTGATCATTGGGGGACAAATTTTTGCAGATGAAGAAATTACAGAAGCTTTTGTGAAGGGAGAAATAAATGTGGTTAAACCTGTAAAACTAGGGCGTTTAAATGATGGCTTTACTCTTTTTAAAGATCATAATTATTCAACAAGGTTAATTATCAAGGACCGAAAAATTCAGGGTATAGAATTATTTGTTAGGACGGAAGATAAATCCACTCCTCTAGAGTTAAAGATCCCTGTAATTTTTGAAGAAAAACTAAGTAAGCCAGGTTCAGTTAAAGATTTAATCAAAGCTTTTCAAATTCCAAGTCAAATTCTTGAAGAAAACGATGAAGAATCCTCATTCAAAGATGATACTCCTAATTAATCCTAAAACTTCAAAATCTCCTGAAGTTCAGAAGCTCTTTTTTCGTGAGCCTAACTTAGGTATATTATATTTGGCAGCAGTTTTAGACCATAACGATATACCTGTTGATATACTAGATCTTGAACAATTCATAGATTTGAGCGAACAGGAGGTAAAAGAAGTTATTAGAGAAAAGATAAAAGATTATAAAATTTTTGGGATTACCTGTCTCACAAATACATTCCATTTAGCTCTTGATATTGCTAGCACAATAAAAGAACATATTAAGGATGGTTTTACTGTATTAGGAGGCCCTCATGTCAGCTTTATGTATAAAGAAATATTAGAGGATGAAAATCAAGATTTAATTGATTTTATCTGTATTGGGGAAGCTGAAAATTCTTTTCTTAAATTAGTTAAAAAATTAATCCAGCAAGATGATTTGGATAATATGGAAAATGAGTTATTATCCATCCCTGGAATTGCTTTTCAAAACTCAATTGGAAACCTTATAGTCACCAATCCTTCTTATAAAACCGATTTGGATCTTTTGCCTTTACCAGCACGTTATAAACTTTCTCATGAGTATTATTATTACACAGTTGCTAATGTAATCGTTAACAGGGGGTGCCCCAATCAGTGTTCCTTTTGTTCAAGGCAAAAATTGTTTAAAAAAACCAAAATTAGAACAATTAATTCCATATTAGATGAAATACGAGATATAATTTCCCTACGAACCTATAATTACATTAACTTCTATGATAATATCAACATAAGTCGGGAGTTTTTCAAAGAGTTCTGTAATATGTTTATAGAGAATAATCTTGAAATTCCCTGGGGATGTGAAATTCGTATCGATGAAATATCCGAAGAAGATGCTAGCTTATTAAAAAAAGCAGGTTGTAGGTTAATTGCTACGGGGATAGAATCTGCAAGTTTAGAAGTTTTGCACAAAAATTTTAAATATCAACATCCAGATAAAGTTAAGAGAGGAGT
>JBHLNR010000163.1:0-7949 GCA_048941385.1 Promethearchaeota archaeon | reverse complement strand
AATTAAATAAAGTAAGAATTTATATCATTGGAGAGGAACTTATTGATGCCTTTGAAGAAGTTAAAGGGGATTTGGATTTATCACCAGAAGATAAGCTTTATTATGTTGAGGATAAAGGACAGAGGGCTCTTCCAGAAGGATATCTTGATTTTAAAGCTCAAACAAGAGATCAATCCATTTCAAATCCTCCAACCACGGCTGATATGTTAGGAAAAGATACTTATGTATTTATTTTTACTTCAGGCACTACTGGCTTCCCGAAAGCAGCTCATATCCGTAATATTCACACTGTGGGTTCGATTTTAGGCTGGGGAAAAATGGCTTTGAATATGCAACCAGATGACATATACTATATATCTCTTCCAATATATCATAGCAATGCTTTACATATTGGATGGTCAGCAGCTATTGCTAATGGTTCAGCAGTTGCATTAGCTCGAAGATTTAGTGTGAGTAATTTCTGGAAAGATATAAATAAATTTAAAGCCACGTGTTTTAATTATATCGGTGAAATTCTCCGATACCTTTATAATCAGCCACCTAATCCTAATGACAGGAAACACACGGTCTACAAAATTGCCGGTAATGGACTTAGGCCAGAGATGTGGAAGGATTTTAAAGAAAGATTTGGTATTAAAGAAGTATATGAGCACTATGGAATGACAGAAATGCGGGGGATGTTTTGTAATTATCTAAATTTAGACTGCACAATTGGTACCTGTCTAAGTGAGCATGTTATTGTAAAATATGATATTGAAAAGGATGAACCGATTCGTGGAGAAGATGGGTTTCTTCAAGTGGTTGATGAAGGTGAAGCAGGATTATTTCTAATGAAAATTCAAGATCCTTATACTTTTGCGGGATATACTAGTAAATCAGAAAGTAAGAAAAAAATAATCGAAAATGTTTTTGAACAGGGTGATCAATGGATGTATTCCGGTGATTTAATTAGACCTATTGGATATGGTCATGCCCAATTTGTAGATAGGCTTGGTGATACCTTTCGTTGGAAAGGGGAGAATGTTTCTACATCTGAGGTTGAAGATGTTATATTATCTTTTGAAGAAGTAGAGCATACATCTGTTTATGGTGTTTTAGTGCCTGATACTGAAGGAAGAGCTGGAATGGCATCAATTTTCACCAAGAAGAACCATGAAGCATTTAATTTTGACAGATTTATCAAATTACTTAATGAAAATTTACCAAAATATGCAATCCCTCTTTTTATACGTTTTTTGTCTAAATTATCTACTACAAACACTTACAAAATACCAAAATCAGATATGAAAAAAGTTGGTTTCGACATAACTAAAACAAAAGATCCCGTTTACGTTCTATTGCCAAAAAGTTTAACCTATACTCGTCTGACAGAAAAAATTTTTACAGATATCGCTGAAAAAAAATATCGATTCTAAGGTAATTATTAAATACCTTAACGAGAAATTTTAAAATTGCATGTAGATTTTATACTATAATAAAATTTCAAGATATAAAACAAAATATTGATGAAAAATGTCAGAAGCATTAGATGAAAAATATAGGAATGCTGTTAATGTGATTAATAGTGCGGGCGGTACACCAATACCAGTTACTGACAATACTGTTGCAATATTAAAGTATATTGTTGAAGAAAAGCATTTAGACTTCATATTAGCTTTCAAGGGTAAACGATCTCAATCTATGGAACAATTGAAAGAAAGTACTGGTTTGTCTGAAGATGAAATTAATGAGCATGTTAAAGTATTAGCTAAAATAGGACTACTTATGAATCAACCAAGTAGTTCTGGTATAATGATATATCGGTTAATGCCATTTGTCAATGTAGGAGTGTATGAGTATACATTTATGAAAAACCTTGAATATAACGAATGGGAAAAGGGATTAGCTCAATTATATCTTAATTTCAATAAGGAATCCAGAGGTAGAATGTTAGCTAATTATGATGCTATTGTAAACCGATTCCTACCAACAATGCGGCCTATTGACAGAACTATACCTTATACTGAGAATTTTGAATCTGGAGATGAAATTAATATTGTTATTGATGAAGAATTAGAAGTTCCAAAAGAAAAAGTAATATCTACTCAAAATGTTGAAGAAATAATTAACAAGTTCGATGATATTGCTGTAGGACATTGCTACTGCAGACATTTCCGTGATTTAGTAGGAGAATCATGTAAACAAACTGATATGCGTGAGAATTGTTTTACTTTTGGAAAATCTGCTCGCTATACAACGGAACAGGGTTTCGCTAGAATGATATCGAAAGAAGAAGCATTAGATATATTAAAAAAATCTGAAGAAGATGGGTTAGTACATAAAGCTTATCATCCAAACAGAGATTTTAATCGAGAAGAAGATAGTATTTGCAATTGTTGTTCAGATTGTTGTGGACAAGCACGAGGTATAACATCCAATCTTTCTAATTATATAGCACGAGTAGATCACGATCTATGTGTAGGATGTGGGACATGTGTTGAAAAATGCTATTCAGGCGCAAAGTCACTGAATGATGAAGGAAAAGCTGAAACTGATGAAGAACGTTGTATCGGGTGTGGTATATGTGCTGCTTTCTGTCCCGAAGGAGCTATCTCTTTGGTTGAAAAACAGAGAGTAGTAAGGATAGCTCCTCCTCGTTCTGCTTATGAATAAATATTTTTTTTTATCTTTTTTCTATTTCTCTCTCTAATACTACTTTTTAAATCTCTAAAAGGTTCAGGAGTAGAAATATCTAAACCTATCCTTAAAAGCCTTTATAATTTATTTCTCTATTCAATTCTTAGATTGTTATTTCTATAACAAGAAGATATTTTAAACCAAAATTATTAGATATTGAAATAGAATTATTAAAATAGAAAATAAAAAAAATTATAAATCAAAATTCTTATTTAATTTCAATTGTCTTCTTTTCTGGCTTTACAGGCTCAGTTTTGGGGATCTTTACTGTCAAGATTCCTTTATCAAGGTTAGCATCAATATTGTTCTCGTCTATGTTATCTGGTAATGAGAAAGCCCTATAATAACTTGAGGAACGATATTCTCTCCTAACTAATTCTCCTTCCCTTTCTTCTGTCTTTTCTTCTTTTACTTCTCCTTTAATCTCCAAAGTTCCATCTTGGATACTAATTTCAATATCTCCCTTATCTAATCCTGGTAATTCCGCACTAATGGCAAATGCTTTATCATCCTCAGTAATATTCGCTAACGGAGTTCTAAAAATTGGCTCATCTTCCCTTATAATTAATGAAAATGGTCGATTTCTTCGTTTCCCAAAGGGCCAATACCAATCATCAAAGAAATTGCGTTGCATCTCGTTAAACATTCGATCCATCTCTTGAAATAAAGAAAATGGACTCTCTCTTCTTACAGTTATCTCTCTTGTTTTTTTATCTTCTTTTTTTTCCTCATTACTTATTTCCTTCTTCTTAACATCGATTTTTCCTTTTTCAGACATTTAATCCACCTCTTATTTCAGTTATTTATATTTATAAATAATTTGTTGTTGTCAATCATTGATTGACATAACTATATTTACATAAATAAATTTGATATTTAAATCTTACTATTTTTTCTTCGTAAATTGGATCATATAAAATGCTAATCATCATTGGTTATGAATAAATATAAAGAAGCCTATATCATGAAATATTAAATTAAACTAATGTTGAAATCCTACAGAATCTTTAATAATAAAAACCTTAAATAAAGAAAAAAATATTATTAAGAATGCTTGAAAGCTATATAGGTAGATAAGAATGGAATATAAATTCATAATAGTCGAAAAAAAAGAACATATAACAATCGTTACCCTTAATCGACCAGAAGTATTGAATGCAATTCACCCTTATATTTCATTAGAACTAGGTCATGCAATTAATGAATTTGAGGATGAGTCCAATGCATGGGTTGCGATTTTAACAGGTGCAGGAGAAAAAGCCTTTTCTGCAGGTGCTGATTTAAAATGGGCTGCTGCAATTAGTGTTGAAGAACAGAGAGCAGCTTATGAAGAAGTTAGAAAAAAAAGAGCTTCTTTAATAAGAAACTTTAGAATTACCAAACCAATAATCGCTGCCATAAATGGTCTTGCGTTTGGAGGGGGTTTTGAGCTTGCTTTAAGTTGTGACCTTATGATTGCTGCTGAACATGCTACTTTTTGCCTACCGGAACCTGTAGTAGGGAGGATTCCTTCAGGAGGGGGGATTCATCGATTAGTAAGATACCTTCCGTATCATCTAGCGATGGATATTCTCCTTACACGTAAAATAATCACTGCTCAAGAAGGTTTACAATACGGATTTGTAAAAAAAGTAGTTCCTTCCAATCAATTAATGGATGAAGCAAAAAACACAGCACATCTTATAATGGAGGGTTCCCCTTTAGCAATACGAACAATAAAACAAATGGCTATTGAAGGACTTCAAATGTCATTAAAAGAGGCCCTTTTCGCAAGTTTTCCATTATATACGCAATTTCTCGAATCTTATGACTTTAGAGAAGGTCCGAAAGCTTTTTCTGAAAAGAGAAAACCTGTTTGGAAGGGAGAATAGTATACTGGTTAATAATATTTTTTTTTTATATCATTTTTTTTGTGCCAGAAAAGTGCACATTCCATCAACAGGCATTTCTTGAGGTTGACTTACCTCAACATCTTTCATTTTAAGAATGCTAATGATTGTTTTCCATGCTGTTAAACATCCAGCTTTACATGGTGCATAAATCGAGCATATCTCTTCGCATCTTTGAACCAAAGACGTCCCTCTTTGCTGTGGGTAAAACAAGTATCACACATTTCAATCTTTCCCTTAAATGTTATATACTTTTGTAGATTTTTATTAGATCATATTTAAATTCGGTAAAATATAATACTTTTGATTAAGCTTTATATTAAAATTCTTTATAAGAGAAAAAAAAACGTAGATTTAAACTTTTAAATATTTTGGGAAATATCTTCAGTTAATAAAACAAAAAAATTAGGTGAGATGAAAAATTTCATTTGAAACTGTTATTTATGAAAGCAATCAGGAAACTAAGGTAGGTTATATAACATTAAACAGACCTGAAAAACATAATGCATTAAGTTACCAACTACTTGATGATATTGACGCTGTTTTTGACCATGCTGAAGCTGATGATAGCGTGAATGTTATAGTATTAAAAGGGGCAGGTAGAAGTTTTTGTTCAGGATTCGATCTGAAGGGCTCTTATTATCTAACACCACCCGAAGGGGGTTGGAAATACAAGAATTCTTATGATATATTGCGTAAAAAAATATATGCGAAGTATCCTCGCATTTTCAATTTCCCAAAGGTAACAATTGCTCAAATTCACGGTTATTGCACTGATGCGGGATGCTATCTTCAACTTTGTTGCGATATCTCAGTTGCCGCTGAAGATGCAGTATTAGGACATCCTGCTCAAAGATGGGGGGGTTCACAAAGCTTACCACTTTGGCAATTTTATTTAGGTGTTAAAAAAGCTCGTTATCTTTTAATGAGTGGGAGAAGAATTTCTGGAAAAGAGGCAGCAGATATGGGACTTGTGAGTATAAGTGTTCCTCGAGATAAACTTGATGAGGAGGTAGATAAATTAGCTGCTGAAATCGCTGAAATACCTCCTGATGGAGCTTTGCATAATAAGCTGGCAATGAATACTGACCTAAAAATACTTGGTATAGATGCTCTGTTTGAGTACTATGGTCAGATGAATAGATTTACAAGATTTATACCTGAAAGATCTCGCTGAAAAAACGAATAGTTTATCCAATTAAAATTAAACTAAATTTTTTCTAATTAATTGGTATGTGCGCTAAATTTCGAGGTATACCCGCCGTAATATATTCGGGCTTATGGAGACGTCAAATTTTTGGAAGGTTAAAAAAGGATTTTCCAGATAAAACTAAATTTGTAGTTTATATTACAGATCAGCCGCCAGCAGTCTCAATTGTTATCGATAATGGAAACTTTGAAATGGAAAAGCTAGATAACATAAAAGAATTAGATGATCTTGAAAAGATCGATTGTGATGGATATTTTGCAGCACCTCATAGTTATCTTTTTGGGGGAATTCCTGCCTTAAAAAAGGGTATAGATGAAGGAAAAGTAAAGATGAGAAATGAAGCTATTATCTTTTCAATTTTACTGAGAAATTTACAATAATTAAAAGGAACACTAAAATGGTAAATCTTCAAAAAATGTCTGCTCTTGAACGAGTTATAACAGTATTAGAAGGTAAAATTCCTGATAGAGTTCCTAGTTTCATTTTAGGCGGTGATTGTGATTTTGTTTATAAATTCATGAATTCTCCTTACAAACTTACAGAAGAAGATATCAAAAAGTTGGATGAAGACAGAGTTTCTTTTATGATCCCCTTTATCCATTCAATAGTTGCTAAATTTGCTCCTCCTGAGATATTTCCTGGAGGTTTGGATGCTAAAATTGATATGTGTTGGAGTGCAATTGGGGGAAGATTCATCCAATTAAGTTTTTCTGATCAAGCCTTAACGAATGTTGGCGGTTATTTTGATGTGGTTGTAAAAGAAGATGGGATTCCACATAACTGGTATATCGGACCAGCACTTTTAAAAAAAGAATATATAGAAGAATATTGGGAAAAAGAAAAAGAATTGAAACCAAATCCTGCAGCATTCCGTAATTTATCAAGAATTAAGAAAACTATGCTTGAAAAATATGATATCGTGGTTTCTCAAGGAATATCTGGTCCTTTTGAAAATTGTGTTTTTGGAATTGGACATGCTAATTTCGCTCGTTTTGCAAGGAAGAACCCCAGTTTCCTTCAACAGCATATAGATTTTCAATGGGAAACGATTGAAGAGCCATCATTAAAATTATTAATGGATCAAAAACCTGATGTAGTTATGTGTGGAGATGATTATGGATTCAATGCAGGATTACAAATGAATGTAAAGAATTGGCGTAAGTTTATTAAGCCTAAGTTAGCAGAATACGTTAAACATGCCCATGATGCTGACGCTAAATTTGTTATCCATAGTTGTGGTAATATTGGCGAAATCTTTCCTGATTTTATTGAAATTGGAATTGATGGAGTGGAATCTTTAAAACCAAAAAATAATGATTTAAAAATGTATAGAGAAAAATATCCCGAAATTACATTGATAGGAACTGTTGATGACTCTGAATTGTTAAAATATGAATCTCCTGAATTTATTAGAAAATTTATTAAAGGAGATATTCAATTATTGGGGAAAAAGGGAGGTTATATTCCAGGCCCGACAAATTTCTTATTAGATCAACCACCAGAGAACATAGTCGCTCTCTTTAAAGCAATACAAGACTATGGGGAGATATATTAAGGAATAGAAAATTATTGATAACTAATAGTATTATATATTTTTAGATTAGAATACAAAATAAAATCAATCTTTTTAGTTGAATATTAATGGTTATTGAAACGAATATAACTAAGATGCTTGGGATTAAACATCCTATAATCGCCGCTCCAATGGGACCTTTCTTCACTACAGAGTTAACCATAGCAGTTTCAGAAGCAGGTGGGCTTGGAGTATTAAGTCATACTGACTTACTCAGTGAATTTCAAGCCCATAGATTTCCTACAGAGATTATGAAAGAGAATATGCTAAAAGTAATTGAATACACTGATAAACCTTTTGGTTTCAATATCAGAACTTCACGGACTGAACAAAGTGGTGCGAGACTTTGTAAGGAAGTCCCGAAATTCATATTAGAAAATCAAAGGATACGAGATCAATGTATTTATGCTGTGACAAGTGCAGGGTCTTCAAGGATGTTACCTGAATCAAAATCTTTTCGAAAATTGAGGGAAAGTGGAGCAAATATAAAGCACTTTCATGTAGCTCCAGCACTATGGCTCGCAGATAAATGTGTTGCAACTGGAGTTGATGGTTTGGTGATTACTGGAGGTGAAGGAGGAGGACACCAATCATATGAGAG